>CAYFSJ010000005.1:0-12589 GCA_964345765.1 uncultured Erysipelothrix sp. | reverse complement strand
CCATTAATATCACCCTTAACAGCTATCGTAAAGGTTTGATTAGCCTGACCTGATTGAGTAACCGTAACACGATCTCCTGTTGTAAGGTTAGCATTAGAAGCCTTAGTAGAACCAGAGCTATTAGTGACTGTAACATTAATCGAAGAATCAACCGCTTTAAGCTTGCTAACGATTGTGCTAACAGGTGTTGTTAAGTTCATACCCGTTAAAGTATTTGAAACAAGTGTATAACCTAATGTTCTAGCAACATCTACTTTTGGTTTTACAGTACCTACTTCTTCAATATAATCAGCAGATATATAACCCGTTTTATTCTGATAAGTGATTTTTAACCACTTATTGTTTTCTACCAAAGAACCTTTAACGACTGAATTTGGCTCTAATTGACCAAGTATTGAACTCGATGTATTTGGTTGACTACGAACATTTAATTGAGCAGTCGCAGTAATTCTGTAATCTTTAGTTGGATTCTCAATTGGTTTTTCAGGTTCAATAACCACTAAGTAACTAGCAAAAACATACCCTTCTTTATTGTTATAGCTTGTTTTTACCCAATTATTATTCTCAACATAGTGACCTTCAATAATTGTATTAAATGGAATCGAAGCTAAATGTTGGCCATCCGTACCAGGTTTAGAACGAAGAATTAAGGAAGGTTCAGCGTCCACTCTAAATTTGAGGTTTTCTCCTGTTATTGGATCTTCAATGACTGGCTCATCACCTGTATCAGAATCAATCAATTCTGCGTATGAAGCTGAAATATAACCAACTGTATTGTTATAAGTAACTTTAATCCAAGTTTTATCAACAATATATGTTCCTTCTAAAACTGTATTATAAGGAACGACGGCTAAACTAGGGCTATTGGTACTTGGATAAGATCGAAGATTTAAGCCAGCAGTAGCAGTGACCTTAAAGGTTCCACTTTCACCTAATTCAGGCTCAGCTGGTGGATCAGGTTTAACAATAGGACTTGGTAACTCACCAATATCCTTATATTGCCAACGCCCATTACTTAAGACAGTAACATCACTCTTATCAATATAACCTAAGCTCTTATCAGTATGGTTTGTGTAATTACCATTATTGTGCTCAGTTAATAAAGTTCCATTAATATATGGGAACCATGTAGGAGTCTCAACATAATTACCTACTTGTCTAGTGATCGCAACCGTTTGATTAATTAATTTACGAGCATTTCCATTAGTGTGGTATAGAACCGTTGCTGATGGTGATGCTTGGTTAAGAACATTAGCACTTGTATGATTATTAATTAAACCAATTCCATAATAGTTAAGATCTTGGAAACCAAACATCTTATCCACTTGATATGCAATATTCGCAATTTTTAGACCCCAAAATGGATCAGATGCATATTTAGTATTAAAACCAGCGACCTTATTTCCAAGGGCTGGTGATGTAAATCGCCAATCATTGACATTCGTATAACCAAAAAGATTTATACCCATATGCTCTTGAATCGCTTGAGTCACAGTGTGAAAATAAGTTGCGTTATCAGGATTAGAGTCTATAGCATTCCAGCCAAATAAATTGTTTCTATCTTTTGCGTAATAAGAAGTCCCATACGCAGATTCAAGATTTGCCATCGAGAATACTAATAATCCGTTCATTCCGTATTTATTCTGATGCGTAATAAAATCATTAGACTTACCATAATAAACTGAGTCAGTTCTACCAACAGATTTAAGATATTGATCTAATTGTGCCCCAGAGAGATTTGAACGACTTCTTAGAGGTAAATACTGGAAATAGTTATAAAAAGACGCTCCATTATTAACGGGTTGAGTTAATCTAAAATCATGATAAAAATTTACACCATTCGTTGAATAATAATAACCATTTCCCATCCAAGATGGTGCTTTCGCATAAGGACCTAAAACTGAAGTTCCTCCCCCAATAAGTCCCATATAAAAATATAGTTCTCCATTGATGACTCGGTAATAATTTGCGTCGGTCTTAGTGTAATATTGCGTTGTGCCAGAACGACGTAGAGTAAATGGAAGCTCTTCTTCAATATAAATAGATGGTAGTAAATCCACTTCTGAAGCGCGAACAAAGCCTTCGTAACCAGAAATAGCAACTTTATACATCAATTGATTATTAGAATTCGTTACCGTATCAAGATATTGCATCTTAGACCCTTGTTGTATTATAACTTCATAATTACCATCAAATTGATTTATCTTTAAATCAGCATTTTTATATATCGTCGAAGTAGAAACTGAAGTCGCAATCGCATATCCAGAACTCATCGCAATGACCTTATTAGGAGCTTGATGATTTTTGAACCGTAACACAATGTTTTTTTCAGGTGCACTCACTGATTTGAAATAATTCATCGCTTCTTGATAATTATTAAAACACTTCATGTTTTTTAGATTATTATTCGTAATAATCTCATCCACACTGTAAGTCATTGAGCTATCTTCACAAAAAAACTCAATATCATTCATAGCGTTAACTTTCAATGTATTAAATTGTGCCAAACAAACAATAAAAGTTAATAGGAATACAGTTATTTTCTTCAACTTAGTTTCCTCCTACTATTTCTAAATCATATTGTAAATCGGTAATGTTATATTGAGCCGTATTCACTTCAAAGAATAATAATCCTGAAGTAATATCGGTTCTATGGAGTATATTCGCTTGATTCGTCGAGACCATCAATAAACTTTGATCACTGGCCTCAAAAGTTAAATCATCATGTAAGAAAGTTATGGCCGCGCCCACAATAGGACTCGAACCTTCAGGTCGAGATACTTCCACCGTAAAAACACGAATGTTAGAAGGATAACCCACCTCAACAACTTCTCCATCTATGTGGATGTAAACCGTAGCAGGATCAACCTCTTGAAGTGCACTAGGCACCGCAGGTGTATCATCAATAATAGGATCAGGTTGATCAATAACAACCGATTCCTCTTCTTTCTCTTCTTGGTTATCCTCTGGTTCTTCTTTTTCAACAAAACCTAATTGAGATTTATCCTCGATTGGATTTGATAAATTAAAAGTAGGATTATTAATATCCACAGATTCACTCATTAATTGAATCTCATCTAAGCTCTCATCATAAACAGGAATAAACAATATTCCTTTTGAATCTTCTGTTAATTCATTTAAGACATCATTAAATTGATATCCCTTAGTAATTAATGAAGACACTAAATTAGCGCTTTGATCTAAGGAAAAATTCTCTGAGGTTTGTATATCACGCAAGTTGATCTCATCATTTGATTCAACTTCAGCAAGTATAAATCGATAATCTACATTATCATATTTATAAACTTTGTAATCTTTAATATCTAAAACTGGTAGTTCCTCAATTGGTTCAACCACATCATTATCATCTGGCTCACTTTGACTATCTCTATCCTTAAAGAATAATCCCCATAAACCAAACAAAAGAGCGCCAACTAAGGCGATGATAATAAGCGTTATTCCAATGTTATATTTCGATTGTCTATTGTACATTCGGTTGATTTCCTATGCCCACATTCTTATGGATGGTTACCCAATTACGTGAATCCGCATAACGGACTTCAATGTTGTAGGGTTGATTTAGGATGTTGTAAATTTGATCATCAATCTGAAAGATAAGCGAACCATTCTCTTGTCTGACCGGCTTATTTAAGATGTTATTACCATTCTCAACAACATACTCTTGTCCTAAGGCAAAATATAAATAGTTTTGCTCAGGAAAGTAAACACGTGCTGCCGCAATGGTTACATCATATTCATAATCAAAATTTACCCCTACTAATAATATACGCACCCTATCACCAAAGTCAATTCTATGCACATCTTCAAGCCCTTTGTAAAGGATTAAGTCTTTATTAATCATAGCAGCCGACATTATCTGGGTTGTGTTTGATATTTCCTCTTCAACCACACCAACTTCTTGATCATCTGGTTCTTGATCTGGCTCAGGATTTTGATTAATACCACCAGGTGTAATTGTCATCGTAACACCCAAGTCTTCTGCTGAACCCATAGGCTCACTCAAATCAAAAGAAATCGTATCCGTCTTAATACCAGAAATATTAACGCGTATAAGTTGTCTGGATGAATTTAAAACTGGAATTAGAATCTTCGCATTCAACTCATTCTCATTAGACTGAAGCTGTGTCGTAACATTTTGAATCCCTAAGTCATATCCCTTTCGAGAGATTTCCGCTCGATATTCATCAACTTCATTCAATTGTAAACCTTCATCTGTCTGAAATCTTGATAATTCAAAATTAATAGGTCGAACATTAGAAATTTTCACGTCAGCTAAAACAAACCGGAATGGCACATCAATAAGATCATAGACTCTATAATCTTCAAGTGTTACAACCGTATCTCCAAAAGGTTCTTGGATTTCAGTTGCGTGTTCTCCCGGAAATGAAAAATAATTTTGACTGTATAAGCCTAAGACAAGAAGTAACACTAGTCCTAGAAATATTAATAAGCTTCTAAAAAATTTCATAATAACCTACATTTCTACTACAGTTTACCATAATCCCACTTTCATTTACAATTTGAATTTAGGTGGTTATAATGTAGCCAGAGGTGAAAAAATGGAAACTTCAATCACACGTAAAAGACTTTCTTATCCACGTAAAGTTGGCAACTTATTTCAACTTTCTTTTGGTGAAGAGTTAGCCAACGCAATCAGCCATGGCATACCCGCATTAATCCTATTATGTACCCTACCAGTCGTCGCCATCTATGGATATAACAAAGATGGCACCATTCTAGCAACGGGTTACAGTATTTTCTTTATCTGTTTATTCTTAATGTTTTTAGCCTCAACCCTTTATCATGCGATGGACTTTCACTCCAAACATAAATCAGTCTTTAGAATTATTGACCATATTATGATTTACTTTGCGATTGCCGGTACATTTACACCAATCTGTCTATCCGTCATTGAAGGAACCTTAGGACTGATCGTCTTAATTCTTCAATGGCTAATGGTCTTAATTGGGATTCTCTATAAATCAATCTCAAAAGTTAAACTACCAAAAGCAAGTGTCATCATGTACTTAATTATGGGTTGGTCAGGAATTCTATTAATTCCAAGTTTAATCGGTAGTGGAAACTGGGGACTCATCTTCTTTATTGCCCTAGGAGGGATTCTCTACTCAATTGGTGTTTACTTTTATTCTCAAAAGAGTAAACCTTATTATCACTTTATTTGGCACATCTTTATTCTACTAGCCAGTATCTCACATGTTGTAGCCATTATCGTTTATATCTAAAAAGGAGCTCACGCTCCTTTTCTTTATTTGTTTTCTGCTTTTAATTTTTCACGATATTTAATATCAGAGTTAATAATCTTCGCTAAATCACGCTTAGTCTCAAAGCCGAGTGTTTCTTTCGCTTTATCCGCAGAAGCAATCAACATAGCAGGATCTCCCGCTCTTCTAGGACCCATCTTATAATTAACTGGCGCATACTTGCTGACCTCATCAACCACTTCCTTCACTGAATAACCAGTTGAAGAGCCTAAATTAAAGATACCAGATTTGTTCTCATTAACAATATACTTCATTCCTAATACATGTGCATAAGCTAAGTCAGACACGTGGATATAGTCTCTAACACAAGTACCATCTTTTGTATCATAATCATCACCAAAGATGTCCATTGATTCTCTAATCTTTAATGCTGTTTGAACCGTAATCGGAATAATATGCGTTAAAGCATCACGATTTAAACCAATCTCTAAAGAGTCATGTGCTCCAGCAACATTAAAGTATCTGAAGATACAATAATTCATATCATGAGCATTAGCCACCCATTGAATCATCTTCTCAGAAGCTAGTTTTGTTTCCCCATAAGGGTTAATCGGATTGGTCTCATCACTCTCATGACAAACACCATGTTCAGGTTGTCCATAAACAGCTGCAGTCGAAGAGAAGATTACATTCTTAATACCATGTTTAGCCATAACAGCCAACATCACACGAACACCCTCAACATTGTTATGATAATACTCTAATGGTTGTTCAACCGATTCGGGAACTACAATCTTCGCCGCAAAATGCATAACCGCATCAAAGGGACCTTCCTTTTGTTCTTTAGAGATTAAATCATCCAATTGTTCAAAATTTGTAATGTCACCAATCAGTAACTTCGCCTCTTTATGAACTGCCTCTTTTTGACCAGTTGAAAGATTGTCAATAACAACCACTTCATGTCCATCATCAATTAATTCATACACGGTGTGGCTACCAATATAACCAGCACCACCAATAACACATACTTTCATTTCCTCTAGCACCTTTTCTATTTAAAATAAACCTACAATATCATTAACTATGATAATCCCAATAAACAATAATAACAATAGGAAACTCATAGTTATTAATCTATTTTCTAATTCTTTATTAATCGGGCGTCCCAATACAAGTTCAGCCAAGGTCAACAATACCCTTCCACCATCCAATGCTGGAATCGGTAATAAGTTAAAAATCGCCACATTCAGCGATAACTGACCAATCCAGGCAATGATAGGCAATAAACCAAACGAAGCCACCTTAGACGTCTCCTGGAAGATTCGAATCGGTCCCCCTAATTGATCCAAGCCACGACCCATAATCAGTCCTCCCAAGGCTTGGAATATCAACACCGAATAAGTCCCTAAAAATTCAATTGAATAAACAAAGCTCTCAAATAAATTTACTTCTTTAGTAGGCACTTCAAAAGAAACACCGACTAAATAGCGATCATCCACTTCACTATACTCTGGCACTAAATGTGCTTCAATCTGTTGATTTTCTCTTTGAACAACATAGATAATCTCATCTTGATTATCTTGAGTCACTTCAAATAAATCCGCATAACTACTTATAGGATAAATCTGATTCTCTTTATGAACCTCAATAATTTGATCACCCTCAAGTAAACCAGCTTCTTGTGCCGGTGAATCAGGGGCAACATATGAAATAACGCTAGTCATATTTTCTGGTAGTTGAATCCCAACAAAATTAAAGAAGATTGTAAAAGCTAAAACAAACAAGAAAATATTCATAATGATACCCGCTAAGTAAACAACAATTCGCTTAAGCGGATGAATACCCGGTAAAGTTCTCTCATATGGTAAATCAGCAGGCATTTGATCATCTTCATCTGGTTCCCCTGCCATCGCCACATACCCACCAATAGGCAGTGCACACAATGAATACAAAGTTTCTTTACCTTGTTTAGAGAAAAGCTTAGGACCCATTCCAATCGCAAACTCACGACAATAAACACCAAAAGCCTTAGCTGCAATTAAATGCCCTAATTCATGTAAAGTAATAATGATTCCTAAAGTAATAACAAAGACAAGTATTGCGATCATAAGACACTCCAAATCATTAATAATAAATTAACTAAAAATAGTGAGAAAATCAGTGAATCAATTCGATCTAAAACCCCACCATGTCCTGGGAAGATACCACCAAAGTCTTTAACTTGATAATGACGTTTGATTGAAGAGAAAAATAAATCTCCAACTTGGGCAGTAATAGGAATTAAGAGTGATACAACAATTAAAAAGTTAAACGTATAATAGGTTTCCAAAAACAATAAACCAAACACAATGGAAGACAAAAACCCTACAATCCAACCACCAATTGATCCTTCAATGGTTTTCTTAGGCGATAAACGCTCATTGAGTTTACGCTTACCATACCTTATACCAATAAAGTAAGCCCCCGTATCACAAGCATAGTTAGCCACAAAGACCCATAAGATAGCCATAGGACCCGATAACTGATACAAAGTAATTCCTCCATTAAGTGTCAATGAAATTAAAAAGACCAAACTAAAACATAAAAAAGCATCCTTTATCGTAAACTTTTCATCAATTAAATGAATAATTGAAAAGATTAAGAACAATGCAGACAAAATAATCATTTGAATCACAATATTAAAATGTGTCATCGCATAAATACTAGCAAACATAAAAAATGGGACTAAGATATTATAGCGATTCTCTTTTAGTTGATATACTTCTAGACAGGCAATTGCAACCAATAAATACATAATCATTTTAAAGCTTTCAATGCTTATAGCAATTCCCACTAACGCAATCATTCCTAATATTAATCCTGTAATAATTCTTTGTTTCACTTGAGACCTCCATAACGACGTTGACGACTTAAATACTCATCGATACACGCCTTTAAATCCTCAGGTGTGAAAACTGGCCAAGCTTTATCCACAAACAGCAGTTCAGCATAAGCACTTTGCCATAATAAAAAATTCGATAAGCGGTAATCTAAACTCGTTCGAATCATAAGATCCACATCCCCTAGTTTAGATGTCATTAAATAATTTGATACCTCTTCTTCAGATAAATTATTCTCTCTACCCTCTTTAACTTCATCTGCATAAGCTCTAAAAGCATGAACTAATTCATCTCTAGAGCCATAGTCCATCGCAAAACAAAGTCGCATTGACGTATTATCCTTTGACATATCAATTGCTCTTTGAAGGACTTTACGAGTGTTTTCAGGTAAACGACTAAAATGACCGATAAATTCAATTTTAATTTGTCGATCCATTAATTCTTTCATAAATTTGTCGAAGAAATAGGCAGGTAACTTCATTAGGTAATCAATCTCTTGTAAAGGTCGTTTCCAATTCTCAGTTGAAAAAGCATACAAGGTTAATGTTTGAATCCCTAAATCTTGAGCGGCTAACGCAATATCACGTACATTCTGAGCACCATGAAAATGTCCGAATGTACGCTTCTGATTTTGTTTTTGTGCCCAACGCCCATTTCCATCCATGATGATGGCGACATGGTTGAGCTGATTACTCATATTAGACAGTCATGATTTCTTGAACTTTTTCTTCAGAAATCTTTTCAATCTTCTTGATGTATTCATCCGTAATCTTTTGAATACCCTCTAATTCACGGCGTTCAGTATCTTCAGTAAACTCATCATCTTTCTTAATGCTATCATTAATGTCACGACGAATATTACGGATAGCTACTTTCGCATCTTCCTCATGTTTTCCAACTTCTTTAGAAAGTTGTTTACGAGTCTCACCAGTTAAAGCTGGAATCGTCATTCTAACCACTGTTCCATCGTTTTGAGCATTAACACCTAAGTTTGCTGCATTAATCGCTCTTTCAACCGCTTGAAGTTGGCTAGGGTCATAAAGTTTAACCACTAATTGACGTCCTTCAACCACTGAAATTTGAGACATTTGATTGATCGGTGTCATTTCACCATAGTAGTCAATCATCACTGTATTAAGCATATTAGGGTTTGCCCGTCCAGTTCTAAGGACTGATAAAGTTTCATGTAAGTTTTCAATCACTTTATCCATTTGTTCTTGAGATAATTCTCTATACATTCTTAGTCTCCTTTTCTTACTATTGTACCTTCGACTTGTTGTAAAGCCGCTTTAAGAATATTTCCAGGTTCATTGATATTGAAAATCAACAAATCAATATCATTTTCCATGCACATTGACGTTGCAGTTGTATCCATCACCTGTAAATTCTTTTGTATCATTTCCATATACGTTAATTCATCATATTTAACAGCATCTTTATTCAGTTTAGGATCTGAATCATAAACTCCATCCACGCCGTTTTTAGCAAATAAAATAACGTCCGCCTTAATTTCAGAAGCTCTTAAGGCTGCTAAAGTATCCGTAGAGAAAAACGGACTACCTGTACCTGCACCAAAGATGACGACACGTCCTTTTTCTAAGTGACGTATTGCTCTTCTTAAAATATACGGTTCAGCTATAGCTCTCATTTCAATCGCCGTTTGAACACGTGTTTCTACTTCTAATGCTTCCAATGAACCTTGGATAGCAATCGCATTCATGACAGTCGCAAGCATCCCCATATAATCTCTGGAAACTCGCTCAATTTGTAACGCGCTCTCTTGTTTACCTCGCATCAAATTACCACCACCGACAACAACAGCAACTTCAATTCCTAAATCGACCATATCCTTAATCTGAAGAGAAATTTGTTTTAACATTTCTGCATCATAGGCTCCCTGTCCATTGGATAAGGCTTCACCAGACAGTTTTAAAACAACTCTATTATACATCATACACTCCTTATTTTTAAAAAAAGGACACTGTGAAGTGTCCTAGTTATTTAGTCATACTGGCAACTTCTTCAGCAAAATTGTCTTCTTTCTTTTCAATCCCTTCACCTACAGCATAACGTAGGAATGAATGAACATTGAAAGATTGTTGCTTGAGAAGGTCACCAACTTTCATCGTTTGTTCTTTGAAATAAGGTTGATCTACTAATGAAATTTCTTGAAGTGCTTTAGAAACACGTCCACGGATAATTCCTTCTTGTTGCTTTTCATTCTTAGTAGAAAGCACAGGATCGTTCTTTAAAATTTCAGTTTGAATGCCACGTTGTTCTTCAACAATTTCAGCTGGCATAACATCTTGGGATACATATTGTGGAGACATTGAAGCAACTTGCATCGCCATATCGCGCGCAAACTCTTCTGAACCAGTCACAACCGTTAATGCTGCGATCTTACCACCCATATGGACATATTCACCAAATGTTTGATCATCTTCTTTTTGTAATGTTTCAAAACGTCTTAAATCAATACGCTCACCAATTGTTGCGGTTGCATCAACCACTAAATCATTTAGTGTTTTTCCATCAACTTCTAATGCTTTCGCTTCTTCTAAGTTAGCTGGATTATTGTTAACGATTGCCTCAGTGATTGTTTCAAGTAATTCTAAAAATTTGTCGTTTTTAGCCACAAAGTCTGTTTCAGCATTAAGCTCAACGATAACACCTAAGTTACCAGCAGTCTTAACAGCCGCTAACCCTTCAGCAGCAATACGACCAGATTTCTTAGCACTCTTAGCAATTCCTTGTTCTTTTAACCAACGAACTGCTTTATCAATATCGCCATCATTTTCTTTTAAGGCTTTTTTACAGTCCATCATTCCGGCACCAGTTAAATCACGTAGTTCTTTGACTAATTTAGCACTAATTTCCATCGTTATTATTACTCACTTTCTGTTTGTTTTGTTTCTTCAGTTTTATTTTCGTTTGTAGTTGGAGCTGTTTGTTCTTGTTGACGCTCAGCTTTTTGAACATACTTACGGTTTCTGTTAAAGGTTGTATTTTGTTGGTTTTGTTGATTTTGATATTGACGGCGGCGTTCTTCTCTAGCTCTACGCTCTTCTTGTCGAGCACGACGTCTTTGTTCGTTTTGTTCATCCACATTACGGATAACATCACTCATTGTAATATCTTCTTCATCTTCCCCTTGGTATGCGACTGTTAAGACACCATCATGTGCTTCAACAATTGCGTCTGCCATTAAACCAACAATTAATTTAATTGACTTGATCGCATCATCATTCGCTGGAATCATGTAATCAACGATTTCAGGATCACAGTTAGTATCAACGATACCAAATACAGGGATTTTTAATTTCTTAGCTTCCAAGATCGCATTGTAATCTTCAGTTGGATCAACTACAAAGACTGCATCTGGAAGTTTTTTCATTTCCTTAATACCACCTAAGAAGTTTTCTAAACGAGTCGCTTCTTTACGAAGTAAAACGATTTCTTTCTTAGGATAAACATTAATTGATCCATCTTGATCCATCTTTTCAATTTCTAAAAGACGACGAATTGATTTTTGGATGGTCTTAAAGTTTGTTAAAGTACCACCTAACCATCTTTGGTTAATAAAGAAACTTCCTGAACGCAAAGCTTCTTCTAAGACTGACGTTTGAGCTTGTTTCTTAGTTCCAACAAAGAGTACTTTCCCATTGTTTTGGGCAATTTCCTTCATTTTGTTGTAAGCAACCTCAATTTCATCTTTGGTAATGCCTAAATCTAAAATATGAGAACCATTTTTTGTTGCGTAAATATATGGTTTCATTTTTGGATTCCAGCGGCGAGTTTGATGCCCAAAATGAGCCCCACTCTCTAATAATTGTTTCATTGTAACTACTGACATTTGTATTTCCTACCTTTCCGTTACTCCTCCACCATTTCCAACAATAACAACTCATTGAGCACGGGTTATTGAATCCATGGTGTGTGTACAGACATCATTAGATGCCATTGGATATAATAACATATATTAGGTCACTAATCAACGCGTAAGACCTCTCAAAAGTCTACTCTTTAAACAAATCTTTAATCTCTTTTTGAAGTGTTAGATCAATTGGATTATCACTAACAATAATTGCCCTATCATCCTGGTAAATATATCGATCATCTGGTACTTGGTTTTCCTTAGTAAGATAGCGATGATTAAGAAATTGATCTCTTGTATATTCGTTGAAAAGATCACTCTTTTGAATCAAGATATTAATCTGATCATCAAAACAATAGTAATCAATGAGCATACCCATAAACGATTCTTCTTCTTTATAAACACAAGCTTGACCTTCTAATTTTTGATTGAAGTATTCTAATTTAGATACTTGCTCTACTTGATCAACCAATAAGCCCTTCTTAGCAATTTCACCACTTGTCATATTCAAATATAGAATTAAACCTATGAGTGAGATAATGACTGTTAGCTTGACCTTATTACTCTTTTTCATCTCAATCCCAAAGAGAATT
>CAYFSJ010000004.1:0-56539 GCA_964345765.1 uncultured Erysipelothrix sp. | reverse complement strand
CAGGTTCTCATTCAAGTGGTCTTTGTTTTAAAGCCTATTTAGATAATCGTGGTTAGTTTAATTCTTGTCTCCCATTCTCAAAAGATTACTGAAGGTCTTAAGGAAATGGTTGAGGAAATGGCGCATGATAAAGAGAAGTTAACCATCTATTCTTGTGGTGGAACAGATGATGGAGCAATTGGTACTGATCCAACAAAGATTATGGAGGCCATTGAAGCATCTTCTGAGAGTGAAGCGATTTATCTTATTGGTGATATTGGTTCTGGCTTAATCAGTATTGATACGGCGGTAGACTTAGTGGATGAAGCACTGAAACAAAAATGTCATGTTATTAGTGGACCACTGGTTGAAGGGGCCTTTGTTATGGCGGTTACGCTCATGAATGATTCAGATCCAGAATCTATCAAACAACAGATTCAAGAAGTGATTAATAGTTTCTAAAACAAAGAGGGGGAAGGTGAATTCCTTCTCTTTTTATCTTGTTTCACAAATTGAAATTATGTTAACTATTATCAAAGATAAGAGGGAGTGTATGTATTGTAGTAAATGTGGTGCTCAAAACTATGAAGATGCAAACTATTGTACCCAATGAGGACAAGAATTAAATAATCAAACTCAACAAAGTTATGATCGACCAGTTGTATCAGAGAGTAAAAGCAAATTAGCAGCTGGAATTTTAGGGATATTACTTGGCGTAATTGGGATTCATAATTTTTACTTAGGTTATACTAAAAAGACGGTCATTCAATTGTTGTTAGGAACGATTGGCGCGATCTTAATTATTGGACCAATTATTTCGGGAGTTTGGGGATTAATTGAAGGAATCATGATTTTAACCGGGAGTATTGCTGTTGATGCAAATGGCGTCCCTTTAAAGGATTAGAAGATAGACAAATAATAAAAACCAATTGGCTAGTTCAATTGGTTTTTTTGTTTCAAGAAATTATGTAGTTCTTACCAAGCGTGCATTGTAAATGCAATAATTAGACCAGCAATTAAACCACCTAATAATGCACCTAGTAAGTTTGTTTTAGTGTACTTGTCGACTTTAGCACCTTGAAGGACGCTAGCCACTAATAGACCAACCCCTGCTGCGGTCCCCATATCAACCCAAACACCAGTTTGATGAATTAATCCACCACCGTTAATATGGGTATAACCATGGTTAAGTGCCCACATAACACCAACGATAAAGAGTGCTGACAAGAATCCACCGAATGTACCAAATTCATCAGTGAAGTGGCCCCAAACTAAGCGAATAATGAAAGGGAATAATGCCGCTCCAACTACAGTAGCAATTGCTAAATAGATGTTCATTGTCTGTCTCCTCTCTGATTAACTAGTTCTTTGTCTTTGTTCATATCACGTTCAACCATTGCAGCCATATATCCACCGATTACCGCTCCAATTAAAACTAATATAAGAGTTGGCATACCATTAATGAATGGATCTAATCCTTCGCCACCTAGTAAACCTAACCACATATCTCTAAAGATACCAGTTAGACCAACACCAAGCCCTAAATCAACAAATCCAGAATCAGGACCATGATAAATTAATCCAAGGTGATGGTTTGTGAACCAAGCTAAACCGATGATAAAGAAGCCCGCTAAAATTCCCCCAAGAGTACCAACGCCACCATCAATAACGCCACCCCAAACTGACATGACGATGATACCAGCAATCATGTACCCAATTGTACTTCTCACTAATTTCATGATTATCTTTCTCCTTTAAATTCTATATCTTATATCACTAGCAGATATTCGATAAGTTAAATTTATCATAGTTTAAACAAATACGTTTGTCAACGAAGAATATGGTTGTTTATTTATTTTAAATATCATATAATGAAAGCGCATACAGAAATAACAAATAAGGAGAAATATAATGCATGATGTAATCATTATCGGGGGAGGCATAATGGGTTGTGCTACGGCACGCGAATTAGCCCGTTATAATGCTGATATACTCCTTTTAGAGCGTGCTGATGATGTTTGTGAAGGCGCAACAAAAGCGAATTCAGCCATCATTCACTCTGGGTTAGATGCTAAACCTGGAACTTTAAAAGCAAAGTATAATGTTTTAGGAAATATTCTCTATGATCAACTTAAAGAAGATTTGGGAATTAAGTTCAAACGTAATGGCTCATTAAATATCTGTTTTGACGAAGAAGGATTACCAGGCTTACACACACTCAAAGAAAGTGGCGAGAAAAACGGGGTCCGTGACCTTCAAATCGTCGATGAAAAATGGTTAAGAAGCCATGAACCTAATCTCAATGACAATATTAAGTGGGCACTCTATGCTCCAACCGCAGGCATTGTGGATAGCTTTGAAGTCAATATTGCGTTAGCTGAAAATGCGGCATCCAATGGTGTTAAATTTGAATTTAACACTGAGGTACAAAACATTGAACCAATTGAAGGTGGTTATCGCATTGAGACAAATAATGGTGAATACTTCACTAAAGCCATTGTTAATGCGGCGGGAATTCACTCAGATGAGATCAATAATTTAGTCTCAGAAGACAAACTCAAAATTCATTCAAGAAGAGGTGAATACTATCTACTGGATAAAGATGAAAAAGATTTAGTCCAATTCACGATCTTCCAACAACCAACGATTCATGGTAAAGGTGTTTTAGTGGCACCAACAGTGAGTGACAATATTATTATTGGTCCTAACGCCCATGAAGTCGATAAAGATGATACAACTACTACCGCTACAGGAATGGATGAAGTTGCTGAAAAAGCATCGTTGAGCATCAGTAATCTACCTTTACATTCAACCATCACCACTTTTGCTGGATTAAGAGCAACTGGTGAAACGGGCGACTTTGTTTTAGGTCAACCAAAAGATGCACCAGGATTCTTTAATTGTGCAGCGGTGGAATCACCTGGGCTTACTTCTGCCCCGGCAATTGCTGTTGATTTATCCAAGGAAATTGCTGAATACTTAAATTTAGAAGAAAATCCTGAGTATGATCCAACACGTAAGCGTCCAATTATCTTAATGGAATTAACGGATGAAGAAAAAGATAATTTGATTAAAAAAGATCCTTCTTATGGAAGAATTGTATGTCGCTGTGAGTGGATTTCAGAAGGAGAAATTGTGGCTGCCATCAGAAGACCAGTTGGAGCGAAATCACTGGATGGTATTAAACGTCGAACTCGAGCTGGTTCTGGACGTTGCCAAGCAGGATTCTGTATGTCACACCAAATGGAAATCTTAATGCGTGAACACGGTTTTACTCCACAACAAGTGACTAAATTTGGTAAGGGATCGACCTTATTAATGCATAAGAATAAGACAGGTTTAAAGGAGGACTCTCATGAAACGGATGTATAAAGATCTTGTTATCATCGGAGGTGGACCAGCTGGGTTAGCCGCAGCCGTCTCTGCCTATGATCATGGTATCGAAGATATCTTAATCTTAGAACGAGATGATCGCCTTGGGGGAATCTTAAATCAATGTATTCATAATGGGTTTGGTTTAACTCACTTTAAAGAAGAGCTAACTGGTCCAGAATACGCACATCGTTTTATTGAACAAGTTTCAGAAAGAAACATTGAAGTTTGGGATAATACGATGGTTATTGATTTAAATATCGATAAAGAAGTATCCATTATTAATTCAGAAAAAGGCTTTATGAAGATACATGCGAAGGCTATCGTCTTAGCTATGGGATGTCGTGAGCGTCCTAGAGGAGCGCTTAATATTCCAGGTAGTCGTCCTTCAGGAATCTTTAGTGCAGGAGCTGCTCAAAAGATGGTAAATATTGATGGATATATGCCAGGAAAAGAAGTCGTTATTCTTGGTTCTGGAGATATTGGCTTAATTATGGCACGTCGCATGACATTAGAAGGCGCACATGTCAAAATGGTATTAGAACTCATGCCTTTCTCTGGTGGTTTGAAACGAAATATTGTTCAATGCCTTGATGACTTTAATATTCCACTTAAACTATCTCATACTGTGGTTGAAGTTCATGGTAAGGAAAGACTTGAGGGTGTCACTATTGCGCAAGTGGATGAGAATTTAAAACCAATCGAAGAAACAAAAGAATATGTTTCTTGTGATACGCTCTTATTATCGGTTGGGCTTATTCCTGAGAATGAGTTAACACGACAAATACTACCGGCGATGAATCGAGTGACCAAAGGACCAGATGTGGATGAGAATTTTGAAACAGGCGTTGAAGGAGTCTTTGCGTGTGGTAATGTGTTGCATGTCCATGACTTAGTTGACTTTGTAACTCAAGAGGCGATGGTTGCGGGTGAATCGGCTGCTAATTACATTAAACATGGCCATCCGGATATTAAGGAAAAATACAATATCATGGTTGGTGATGGGGTTCGCTATACCATTCCATTAACACTTAACAAAGAATTTGATAAACCACAAACCGTCCGCTTTAGAGTGGATGAGGTCTATCGAGATGCCAGTGTTGTGGTGAAAGTTGGAGAGCATGAAGTACAACGTCGTAAAAAACGTGTCTTGGCTCCAGGAGAAATGGAATCAGTTATTTTAGTTCCAAAACAACTACAAGATTTAGAGGGTGATCAAGTCACCATCTCAATTGAGGTATAACTCTATGATTAAAAAAGAAAGTTTTACATGTATAGGATGTCCAATTGGCTGTATGTTAGATGTGACAATGATTTCAGAAAATGAAATTATTGTTGAGGGAAATCTATGTGCCATTGGTGATCGCTATGGAAAGAAAGAAATCGTAAATCCGGTACGAATGGTAACCAGTACAGTCTTTGTTGAAAATGGAGCTGGACCTGTCGTTAGTGTGAAAACGGATAAAGAGATTGATAAACATCGAATTATCGATCTTGTCAAAGAACTGAGCGATGTTGTTGTTAAAGCACCAGTTCATATTGGCGATGTCTTAGTTGAGAATATCTTAGGCACGGATGTCAATATGATTGCAACATCGGAAGTGTTAGAAAAGGAATAAGGATTGATATCAATCTTTAAATAACCCAAAAGGAGGAGATTAAATGGGTAAATATGTTATTGCGTTAGACGCGGGAACGACTAGTAACAGAGCGATTGTTTTTAATAAGGATCGCGAAATCTTGGCTGTGGCTCAATCTGAGTTTACACAAATCTATCCAAAACCAGGATGGGTAGAGCACGATGCTTTAGAAATTTGGGCAACACAATCTGGGGTTCTAAATGAGGCAATTGCGAAGGCTGGAATTAAGGCCAACGAAATAGATTCATTAGGAATTACAAACCAACGTGAAACTACGGTGGTATGGGACAAAGAAACAGGACGTCCAATCTATAATGCGATTGTATGGCAATCAAGACAAACTTCTGAAATTTGCGATCAAATGAAAGAAGATGACCTATTAGAGTATGTTCGTGAAAACACAGGACTCGAAATTGATGCTTACTTCTCTGCAACTAAAATTCGTTGGATTTTAGACCAAGTTGAAGGCGCTCAAGAACGTGCAGAAAAAGGTGAACTATTATTTGGTACTATCGACACTTGGTTAATTTGGAAATTAACTGATGGAGAAGTCCATGTAACAGACTACACAAATGCTTCTAGAACAATGATTTATAATATCAAGAACTTAGAATGGGATAAGAAATTATTAGAATATCTCAATATTCCTGAAGCAATGCTACCAGAAGTTAAGAACTCTTCTGAAGTTTATGGACATGCTAATATCCAAGGTGAACAAATTCCTATCGCTGGAGCTGCTGGGGACCAACAAGCTGCATTATTTGGTCAAACCTGCTTCGAACCAGGAATGGCTAAGAACACTTATGGAACTGGGGCATTCTTACTAATGAATACTGGTGAAAATGCGGTCGCATCTGAAAATGGATTAGTTACAACAATCGCATCTGGTATTGATGGTAAAGTTGAATACGCACTAGAAGGATCTATCTTCGTTGCTGGTGCCGTTGTTCAATGGTTACGTGATGAGCTTAAGATTGTTGAAGCATCAGTTGATACTGAATACTTTGCAACTAAAGTTGAAGACAATGGTGGAGTTTACATCGTTCCAGCATTTACTGGACTTGGTGCGCCTCACTGGGATGCTTACGCTCGCGGAGCAATCTTTGGTTTAACTCGTGGAGCTAACAAGAATCACTTAATGCGTGCTGCACTTGAATCAATTGCTTTCCAAACAGCTGATATCTTATTGGCAATGGAAAAAGATTCTGGTGAAAAACTAGCAGCGCTTCAAGTTGATGGTGGAGCTTCTCAAAACAACTTCTTAATGCAATTCCAAGCGGACATTCTTGATACAGTCGTTCGCCGTCCTAAGAATACTGAAACAACAGCACTTGGGGCAGCTATGCTTGCTGGATTAGCAACAGGCTTCTTTGAAAGTAAAGAAGAATTAGCTAAGACATTTGAAATGGATGCTGAATTCAAACCTGAGATGGACGAAAAAGAAAGAAAACGCTATATGAGACAATGGCATAAAGCGGTTAAACGTTCACTCGAGTGGGAAAAAGAAGATAAGGAAGAAGACGAAGAGTAATCAAGCTAGGAGGGCAAAGCCCTCCTTTTTGTTATAATAGTTCTGTCGGAGGTTTCTATGCGACTTAACTATAAATGGATGATCATCTTACATGGAATTATTACTAGTTTTGTATCCTCGATATTTTTTAGTTTTAATCATCCAAATGAAATATCACCTCGATTATTAATTGGTAGTTTTATCATTTTGTCATCCACCATGGCTTGGTTACAATATGCTTATGGGAAAGTAGATAAAATAATTGATAAACTGATTGTTGTGATTGCGGTTGGAAGTCCAATGATTATTGGCTATCTTAACTCAACCTTAAGAGAAGTCATTATTTCTGTGGTCTTAACTACCGCCTTAATGAGTTTATTAGTTTTAACAGAAAAGATGGATTAGGAGAGAGATATGCCAAGAGATTTTGCTTCGTTCGTAAATACTACAGGTTTATTATTAGTGGTTGCTTTTATGTCGATTTTTGAAATATTGTTTGATCAAGAATCAACCAATCAATCAGCTTTAATTGCTTTTAGTGTTATTATTATTGCTTTTGTTTTATACATGATTTTTAAGTCAATGCATTTAGTGGATTCACCAACCAAGAGCCTATGGTTTAAGATTGTTTTAGCAGTCCCAGTTGTGGTGGCGATTGCGACATTCTTTCTGTCCAATAATACATTTTTAGAGTCTTATCGTTTGTTTGTTGCTGCCTTTGCGGTAGTGGGTATTAATATCTTAATTTTGAAGCAAGTTGAACAAAGAGATGCTCGCTAAAATTTGACTAGAAAAGGGCCATATGATAAACTTGTCTAGCACAGAAAGGGATAAACTATGGCAACAAAAGAAAATAAAATAATTTTGGTTTGTAGCGATTGTTTAAACCGAAATTATTCAACATCAATTAACAAGAAAAATCATCGTGAACGTCTAGAAATTAATAAATATTGTAAGCATTGTGGAAAACACACCTTACATAAAGAGACGAAATAGGAGGCATTATGTTTAAGTGGTTTTCCATTGAAGGAATTAGAAAAGAAATCCAAGGAAGAATTCGTTGGCCAAAAGGTCATGAAATGGTGGCTGATTCAAAAACAGTTATTTCATTTATCTTAGTATTTGCGTTATTCTTTATCGTAGCAGACTTTGTTATCGCATTATTCTTAAGAACGTTAGGAATAGGTTTTTAGATGTCTGAACTAACAAAACAATGGTATGTCGTTAATACTTACGCAGGTCATGAAAACAGGGTTAAAGAGAATCTCGAGCGTCGTGTTGAGACAATGGGGATTGAGGATAACCTTTTTCAAATTTTAGTTGCGGAAGAAGAAGAAATTACTTTTAAAAACGGGAAACCGGTTAAAAAAATGAAGAACTTATATCCAGGTTATTTATTTGTTGAAATGATTATGACAGATGAAGCTTGGTATGTAGTGCGTAATACCCCAGGAGTTACAGGATTTATTGGATCTTCTGGTGGTGGTGCGAAACCATTCCCAGTTTCTCCAGATGAGATTGAAACAATTTTAAGACGAATGGGTCTTAGTGATAAGAAAGTGGTCGTTGACTTTAAAGTGGGCGAACATGTTAAAATTCTTAATGGTCCATTTAAAGCCATGGAAGGCGTTGTTGATTCAATGAATGATGATGCACAAAGTGCAATGGTTTTAATTGTCTTATTTGGTCGAGAAACACCAACGGAAATTAGTTATAACGATTTAGAAAAAATTTAAGCCATTCAATTGGCTTTTTTTCATTTTGGAGGAATTTATGAATCTAATTGAACAAAGAGTATTAAATAGTGCTCAAATTATTGAAGGACATATTATAAAAGTGGATCATTTCTTAAATCATCAAATGGATGTTGAACTAATTTCTGAAATGGCCAATCTTTTTTATGAGTATTTCAAAGAGAAAGAAATCAATAAAATTATAACTTGTGAGGCGAGTGGTATTGGGATCGCAGTTATTTGTGGTCTTAAGTTTAATGTGCCAATTGTTTTTGCTAAAAAGAATCCAAGAATGGATGAGAATCCTAATAATTACCAAGCTAAAGTCTTTTCTTATACCAAACATCTAGAAACTCAGTTCAATATTGATAAGCGTTTTTTGTCAAAAGATGATAAGGTCTTGATTATTGATGATTTCTTGGCTAATGGTGAAGCGATGCGAGGTTTAATTAATATCATCGATCAGTCTCAAGCAAGTATTGAAGGGATTGGCGTTGTCATTGAGAAAGGATTTCAACCAGGTGGTGATTGGTTAAGAGAAAAGGGTCATGACCTTTATTCTTTGTGCATTATTGATAAGATTACAGATTCTAGAATCCAGTTAAGAAAATAAGCTATGGTATAATTGGAGAGTCAGGAGATATTTGTGCAAGATTTTAAATCAATTACATTAGAGGATATAGATCTTATATATCCGTTTTTTAAACAAAAAAATTCGCGTTTTTGTGACTACTCAATTGGTGGTCGTTTTATGTGGCGAGAATATTTTAAAATGGAATACATTATTATTTATGAAACGCTCATCTTTAAGAATGTTGATGAAGGACAGACTTTCTTTGAATTGCCAATAGGTCGAAACTGGTTACAAGCTTTTTCATTTATTTGGGATTATTGTAAAGAGTGTCGTATAGAACCAAAGTTTGCGATATTGGAAAATAGTGATGTGGATATTTTAAGGAACTATTTCTTTAGAACTCGTAAATCATATGAAAGAGGTTGGTCAGATTATCTTTATGATGCCCAGACTTTTAAAACCTTTAAGGGAAAACGCTATAATAAAAAAAGAAATCACCTAAATGCTTTTAGACAAAATAATAATTATTCTGTTGAGCATATTGATGATTCTAATTTAGAAGAGTTAATAGCTTTCTTTGCTGATTATAAAAATCGTCATTCTAAAGAAAGTCCGGTTTATGTTGAAGAAAATAATCGTGTGATGGAAGTCTTAAACAATTTAGATTATTATAAAATGAAGGGTATCATCTTACGGGTCGATGAAATGATTGTTGCTTTTTCATTGGGCGAAGTAATCAATGAGACATTATTTGTCCATATTGAGAAAGCTGAAATGAACGTTCGTGGAGCATACTCAATGGTTGCCTATGCTTTTGCCAATGAATTTGTAGATGAGAAGATCAAATGGATTAACCGTGAAGAAGACACCAATGATATGGGTCTAAGACAATCTAAATTTTCATATAAACCGGATAAGATTTTAAATAAATATATGTTAGAGGTCTTACCTCCAGAAAATAATGTGATTATCGGATGATTGTTTACCATCAATTTGATAGTCAAAAACAGATAATTGTTTTAACTGCTGTATTGAATCAACTTGATGCAGGGCGCATTGGCGAAGAAACTCGCCTCGAGCACTCTTTGCGTAAGTTGATTTTATTTTGCCATCATCATAAAAACTCACTTTGATTGGATTAAGTTCACTTATCAATTGACCATATTCATTGGATGATACATCGATGAGGATCGAGTCATATTGCTTTAAATAATCTTGAACAACTGGTTTCCAGTAATTAACTAAGTTAAGCTCATCAAGATTTTTAGTGAAGTCTAATCGATGGTCATCAATTAAGGTGTTGATTTTAGTGAGACCATATAGAGCTGAACCAATAAAGAGTCTAGAATCTAAGTAATTATTGTCGATTGAACTTAGGTCTAAACTTTTAAAGCTTGCGCCTTGATAAACATAACCTGATGGCCCTAGGGGTTGTGGATTCTTAATCACTTCATATTGATGATTCACAATTTTATCAGACGCCTGATACAAGGCTTTTAGTTGGTTGACATCATATTGTTTGAGTTTATCAGTGATGATTTGTGTATGATCTTTAAAAAGAAGAGACGAGTCGGCTTCTTTGTTTGATTTTCTTAGAGTCTTAGTGGGTGAACAATAAAAAATCATAGAACCTCATCATATTGTTCTGGTTTAAATCCAACTAAAACAAAATCATCTCCAACTAGGATTGGTCGTTTGATTAACATGCCATCTTGTGACAACATGTCATAGAGTTCATGTTCCGTATGTTGATGAAAAGTATCTTTTAAGCCTAATTCACGATAAGAATTACCGGATGTGTTAAAGAATTTCTTTAAGTCTAAGTCTGATAGTTTATGATAGGCTTCTAGTTCTTTGGCAGTAGGTGGAGTCTTTTTGATATCGATCATCTCAACATCAATTCCTTTTTCTTGAAGATACTTATGGGCATTTCGACAAGTTGAACAGTTTGGGTAACAATAAAATTTTAATGACATAATTAATTTCCTCCACCTTTATTATAGAGGATACTCTGTTTTATTGAACTTAAAAATATTTGACTAATCAATTATACTTGACTAATCAAATATAAATTAGTAAAATATCTTTGAGGTGAAGAAGATGTTATTAATTGATACATATTTACAGGAAAAGAATTTAAAACGCTATGATGTTGCTAAAAGATCAGGTGTGAGCCAACAAGTTTTATCCAGTGCGAAGAATAAAAAGGCCTCTGAATTATCCATGAAGGTGATTGATGCGATTGCGATGACGGTCAATAAAACACCAGGAGCTGTTCTTGATGAACTTCATGAACTTGAAGATGAGAATCGTACTTTTGTGGCTAAAGACTTTGAACGTTTAGTGATAGCTTTAGAAAACCAAGAAGATATCATTGTTATTAAGGGGGACTTCCTAGAGGAAGTAAGACCAATTGTTAATGCCCAGTTAACCTCGAATGAGAAAGAAGTGTTTGATATTGGTTTTAGAGGTTCAATGGTTTGGGTCGATATGATTCGAAAAGGGTATCAAAAACTGACTGGTAAAGATACGGATGAAGATAAGGTCAACGAATATCTTAGAAATTATGATGTGTTAACTAATGCGAAGGATGAGATTATTTTACGTGATAGACGGACTCAGTATTGATACTTTTGATTTCTAAGAATTCTTTGTTTTCATATAATAGGCACTTAGAAAGAAGGTAGTATGTCTACAGAGAATTTTTGGTTAGCGTTTATGCTCACCATGTTTGCGGGATTGAGCACAGGCATTGGTGGACTAATCGCGTTATTTACAAAAAGAGAGAACACACGTTTTTTATCAAGTTCCTTAGGTTTTTCAGCGGGAGTAATGATTTATGTTTCGTTTGTTGAAATATTACCTAAAGCCCAAGAAAGCTTAGTCACACAGATGGGTGATAAGGGTGCGTGGATTACGTTATTATCGTTTTTTGGTGGCATGGCCTTAATTGGTTTAATTGACCATTTTATACCAGAAGATCAGAACCCGCATGAAATTGTTAATCCGGATGAAATGGATCAAAGTAAGAATAAGAAATTGTATCGAATGGGGACGCTGACTGCTTTGGCGATTGCCATCCATAATTTTCCAGAGGGCTTAGCGACCTTTATTGCGGCATTACAGGATCCTACTATTGCGATTCCTATTGTGGTTGCGATTGCTTTACATAACATTCCTGAGGGAGTGGCTGTGGCGGTTCCAATCTTTCATGCGACGGGTTCTAAAAAGAAGGCTTTTATCTATTCTTTATTATCGGGTTTAGCTGAACCTTTGGGGGCAATTGTTGGTTGGGTACTGCTTAGTCCGTTTATGAATGAAGCAACTTATGGGATTATCTTTGGTTTAGTGGCAGGAATTATGGTCTTTATTTCGATTGATGAATTATTGCCTGCGGCTGAGGAATTTGGTGAACATCATCTATCCATATATGGAATGGTTGGTGGAATGGCGGTAATGGCGATAAGTCTGCTATTATTCTAGATTATTGTATTTGCAAAGTCTGTATTGAATGATATAATACTTAAGCACACTTGTGCCGTGGGAGGATGTGCAACCATTCTTTGACCACAACTCAAGAATTCAAAAAATTAAAGGAGGAATTGCTATGAGTAAAAAAGTTGCAAGACAAGTTAAGTTACAATTCCCTGCAGGTCAAGCAAGACCAGGTCCGGCTTTAGCTGGTGCGGGTATTAACATGCCACAATTCTGTAGTGCGTTTAACGATGCTACAAGAGATCGTATGGGAGATATCGTCCCGGTTATTATTAATGTCTATGATGACAAATCATTTGATTTTGTTCTTAAGACAACTCCAGCTTCAATCTTATTAAAGAAAGCTGCTGGTGTAGGGAGTGGGTCTGCGACTCCTAAATCTGCTAAGGTGGGTTCTATCACTAAAGCACAATTGGAAGAAATCGCAACTTACAAAATGCCTGACTTAAATGCGAACACTGTTGAGGCTGCAATGAATATTGTTGCTGGTACAGCTCGTAATATGGGTATCACAATAGAAGGGATGGATGAATAATCATGGCTAAGGTTGGAAAAAACTTTAAGAATGCGCAAGCACAAGTTGAACAAGGTAAAGCTTATGATGTGAAAGAAGCCATCGCTTTAGTTAAGAAAGTTAAATTTGCTAAGTTTGATGAGTCTGTTGAAGTTTCATTTAACTTAAATGTTGACCCTCGTCATGCGGACCAACAAATCCGTGGTGCGATGGTTTTACCTCATGGAACTGGTAAATCACAAAAAGTCCTTGTTATTACTCAAGGGGACAAAGTTCAAGAAGCTAAAGATGCTGGTGCTGACTTTGTTGGTGCTGCTGAATATTTAGAAGACATTAAAAATGGTTGGTTTGACTTCGATGTCATTGTTGCAACTCCAGATATGATGTCTGAATTAGGGAAGCTAGGACGTGTTTTAGGACCTAAAGGATTAATGCCTAACCCTAAGACTGGAACAGTAACTCAAGATATTGCTAATGCTGTAGAAGAAATCAAAAAAGGGAAAGTTGAGTATCGTGTTGATAAACAAGGTAATATCAACGTTCTAATTGGTAAATCTTCGTTTGATGAAGAACAACTATATGATAACTTCAGTGCATTATTCAATACCATTTATAAAGCTAGACCTGCTGCTGTTAAGGGAACGTTCATTAAGAATTTAGTTGTCTCAACAACAATGGGACCTGCTGTAAAAGTTGCGACTGATTCATTTTAATCGGTTGTAAAATGATTTAAAAAAATAAGAGTTTATTCCATAATAAAGTGGAATTAACTCTTTTCTTTTAGAGGAGACAACAATGAGTGTAAGTACAAGAGAACAACAATTAAGGGAAAAACCTATAAAACCACTGTTTTGGCAATTCTCGATTCCTGCCATTACCGGAATGGTCGTTCAGGCTTTATATAATATTGTCGATCGAATCTTTATTGGTCATATGCCACAAAACAGTGCTCTAGCCATGGGAGGATTAGGGATTTCGATGCCAATCTTATTTATTTTGATGGGTTTCTCCATGTTATTTGGGATTGGTGCCGGCGCAAATATTTCAATTCGGTTAGGTGAACAACGCTATCAACGAGCTCAACAGATTTTTCAACATGCGTTAATTATGTTGGGCATTAGTTCCATTATATTAGTTTCAATTGGATTGATTAATACAGATTCAATCCTACGTTTATTTGGTGCGACTGAGAATAACTTACCATACGCTCGAGATTATTTAAGAATAATTTTAGTGGGTAATATTTGGAATACCTTTGCCTTTGCGTTTACACATATGATTCGTGCTGAGGGGAGCCCTAAAGTGGCCATGACTAGTATGTTAATTGGTGCCATTACTAATACGATTTTGGATCCAATCTTTATTTATACCTTTGATATGGGTGTAAAGGGGGCGGCTTATGCGACGATTATTGCTCAATTTGGTTCGTTCTTATGGTCGCTGAAATATTATCTATCTCAACAATCGATGATGAAGATTCAGTTTAAGGATAAATTTGATGCAAAGATTGTTATGTCGATTATGGCAATTGGGGTGAGTCCGTTCTTTATTCAAATTGCTGGTAGTGTGGTTGGTGCACTTATGAACAATCAATTGGCGGCTTATGGTGGTGAGATTGCTCAATCGGCCTATATTGCCTTTATGTCCATTACTCAATTAGTGTATATGCCTATCTTTGGTATGAATCAAGGTTTACAGCCGATTGTTGGTTTTAATTATGGTGCTAAGAATTATCAAAGAGCTAAGGATGCGAATAAGTTGGGGCTTATCTACGCAACTATTCTATGTAGTATTGGTTGGTTGGCTTGTATCTTAATGCCAGAATATTTAGTTCAACTTGTTACCAATGACCCGGAAGTTATTCGTGTTTCATCCACTGGATTAAGAGTGATTACTGCAGCAATGTTTATGGTGGGGATTCAAGTGATTAGTTCTAACTTCTTTCATTCCATTGGTAAAGCTAAAGTAAGTTTCTTATTATCGTTTTTAAGACAGCTAGCTTTATTGGCACCACTCATTCTTCTGTTGCCAAGATTTTTAGGGCTTGATGGAATCTGGATGGCGGTACCAATTGCTGATAGTGTTGCGACGATTGTAACGATTGGTTTCCTTATTTATCAATATAAACAAATGGACAAATTAAAGCAGGCCTAAGCCTGCTTTTAGTTTAAATATTCGTGGACAAGTTGATTGATTTGTCCGATATGAGTCTTACCATTATAGCCTAATGTGGTAAAGATGGAGATCGTATAGGGATTTTCATCTAAGACTAAACCAATGGCTGAATAATAGATATCGTAGTTCCCGTGTTTTTGATAGGTAGAATAGGGCATGGTTTCATTTAAATATTCAGTTGGAAATGAATTGGCCATATCATTTAATAAGAGTTCATAATTATCTTGAAATTGATAGAGATAGACTAGTAAATCGTTGGTATATTGGGTGGTAAAATAATTCTCTGGTTCAAAGAAACTGTCATCGACTTCTTTGTCTGTATATCTTAATGCATCATTTCGATAGGTGTTCCATCCACCATAACTTTGATACAAAAGGTGGGCGGCTGTATTATCTGAAAACTGAATCATATCGGATAATAAGGTTTGTAGGTCTATGTAGTCACCTGGTCCATAATACTCAAGGAGGGGTCCACCTTCTTCAAAATGTTGTTCTTCGAGAATATATAAATCCTCTAGACTTAAATTATTAGCATTAATTTCATCGTAATATAACATGGCTAATGGAAGTTTATATGTACTTGCTGCTCTAAAGGGCATTTGATTATTGATTATAATTTCTTCCATTGTATTTAGGTTGGTAACTACGATTGATATTTGATCATGTTCGATGTTGTTGTTTTCTAAATAGTCATTGATTTCCTGTTCTAAGTTCTCATGTTCAGGTTCTGGCTCAGGTTCTGGCTCAGGTTCTGACTCAGGCTCAGGCACTGGATCTGGTTCTTCGAATGACTCAGGCTCAACCACCACAGGGGGTTCGATTAATGGAGTCCTACCAAACATAAAGAAAGAGGTTAATAAGATGATGGTTGTAACCAGTGTTAATGTCATTATTCTTTTGAGCATAGGCATAGTCCTTTCGATTTAATTATAGAACCGATAGTTTCTTTGTCAATTCTCTTGACAGTCAAACTGAGTTTGGTTATACTTAGCCATGTTAATCAATACCCAAGACAGTAACTGCGTAAGCTTAATTTGTTACCGAGGTAAAAGAAGTCGTTTTATTAATTCTTTTAACTCGCCGTCTTAAAGCGAGTTTTTATTTTGGATATTGAAACAAGAAAAAGGAGGCAACGATTAGTGAGAGAACAAATCTTAAATGAAAAAGTCGAATTAGTTAGCGAAATTAAAGACCGATTCACAAACTCAGCATCTGCTGTTGTCGTTGAATATCGTGGACTTAATGTTGCGGCTATCACTGATTTACGTGCTCAACTCCATCAAGAAGGGGTCGATTTCAAAGTATATAAGAATACAATGACTCGTCGCGCTGTTGAAGATGCTGGATTTAATGATCTTTTAGAATCATTAACTGGCCCTAACGCAATCGCATTCTCTGATGATGCTGTGGCACCAAGTCGTATCTTAAGCAAATTTGCTAAGAAAAATAAGGCTTTAGTCATTAAACAAGGAATGGTTGAAGGTGAAGTTGTCACTGCTGACAAGATTAAAGAACTTTCAGAACTTCCAAACAAAGATGGTATGTTGGCTATGTTACTTGGCGCTCTACAATCTCCATTGAGAGATTTCGCATGGGCAGTCAAACAAATTAGTGAACTAGACACTACCCACGCTGGCGAAGAAACAACTCAAGAAGAAGTTTCTGAAGCAGAACAAACCGCTCAACAAGATGCAGTTGAAGAAGGCGAAAAAGTCGTAGAAGAAGCACCTGAAGACACAACAACAAGTGAAGTTGAAGTTGAAGATGCAGAAGAAACTGTACAAGAAGTTGAAGAAAAAGAAGCTACTCAAGAATCAGCACAAGAAGTTGAAACAACTCAAGAAACAACGGAAGTCGCTGAATTAGAGGAAGAGCTTGACACGCAAGTTGAAGATGAAAACGAAAACGTTGAAGAACTTGTTGATGAAAAACCACAAGAAGAAAATGAAACTTTAGAAGAAGTAGCAGAATCAGAGGAGGAAAATTAGAATGGCAAAATTAACAGCTCAAGAAATAATCGATTCTCTAAAAGAGATGACAATCTTAGAACTAAACGATTTAATTAAAGCAGTAGAAGAAGAATTTGGCGTAACCGCAGCAGCTCCAACAGCAGTTGTAGCAGGACCTGCAGCAGTTGAAGAAGAAGAAGGACCAAGTGAAGTTACAGTAACTCTTAAAGAAGTTGGTGGATCTAAAGTTGGTGTCATCAAAGTTGTACGTGAAATTACTGGATTAGGTATGATGGAAGCTAAGAAATTAGTTGACGCTGCACCTGCTCCAATCAAAGAAAACATCAAGCCAGAAGAAGCTGAAGAAATCAAAGCTAAATTACAAGAAGCTGGCGCTGTTGTCGAAGTTAAGTAGTACCCAAGCACTTAATGGGGAATCACTATTTCGATAAAAAACAAATGAGTCCCCAAAACCGGAAGGAAGTTTCTTTCCGGTTTTTAAGCGCTAGCTATACCTTTACTAGTGATTCCGGTGTCTTTTCAAAAGATGGACTAGACACCGGCACTAGAATTTTATTAGAAACTCTCGTAAAACAAAATCTAGCTGGAAAATGTTTGGATTATGGTTGTGGCATAGGCACAATCGGAATTCTTCTCAAAGTTCATATGGATCATCTTGACATTAGTGGATTTGATATCAATCAACGTGCCGTAGAGCTTGCTAAACTAAACGCTAGAAAGAATCATGTTGAGGTTGATTTTTATCATGACGATAAAATTAGACAAGGACAATATGATGTTATTATTCTTAATCCACCCATTCGATCAGGAAAGAAAAACATCTATCGCATGTTTAAAGAATCATATAATCATTTAGTGGATGGGGGTCAATTTTGGATAGTGATCCGTAAAAGTCATGGAGCACTTTCCGCCATAAAAGAACTTCAAAACTATTTCAAAAATGTTGAAGTAGTAAATAAAGATAAAGGTTTCTTTATCGTCGTAAGCAGTAAATAACATTGACAATCAAGCTCTCATTTGTTAATATAATAAATTGCATAATAGTATAAATTTACAATGGGTAATTTATGCTCTCAGTCATCAGAAAGGACGGTTTTATGTCAGTAAAACAACCCTACAAAATCGATCGTGCTACAACGGCTTCAAGTAGACGAAACTATTCGAAAATTTCTGGATCTTTGGATTTACCCGATTTAATCGAAATCCAGACACAAGCATTTGATTGGCTACTTAAAGAAGGACTTCAAGAGGTCTTCGATGAAATCTATCCAATCAGTAATCATCAACAAACAGTCAGACTTAATTTCTTAGGTTATAAGTTTGATGAACCAAAATATAGCGCTGCTCAAAGTAAGTATCGCGAATCAACTTATGCCGCTCCTTTAAGAGCTGAAATGGAACTATTAATTACGGATAAATCAACAGGCGAGATAATTCGAAAGAAGGAAGACGTCTTTTTAGGCGATTTCCCACTGATGTCCGATACTGGAACTTTTATCATTAATGGTTCAGAAAGAGTCATCGTCTCTCAAATTGTTCGTTCACCAGGGGCATACTTTGATGTCGATTTTGATGACAAATCGAACAAAGAAGTGTTCAACGCAGAATTAATTCCAAGTCGTGGAACCTGGTTAGAATTAATGAGTGATGCTAAAAAAGCTGCTTTAGGTCGAATTATCAACATGAAAGTCGACCGTAAACGCTCTATCCTTTCGACAGTTCTCTTCAAAGCTTTCGGTCTATCATTAGATAAAATGAATGGTGATGATGAACTCGATACAACCACCTTTATTAAATTTATGGAAGCAGCAGGACTCAAAGTCAATGCTGATCTTCAAGATAACGAAGATAATCAACGGGCTTTCTTAAATCATTATATTTTACTTTATTCTTCAATTTTTGGAAATTACGAAGAAGTTGTAAATACTTTACAAGCGGATAAAGTTGAAACAACAGAAGAAGCATTAAAAGTAATCTATGAAAACCAACGAAGTGATGAAATCCCAACACTTGATGGTGCGATTAATCTAATGAATGCTAAGTTCTTAGACTATCGCCGATATGATTTAAATAAAGCAGGTCGCTATAAATTACATAAGAAATTAGGCGTCACCTCCCGTGCTTATAATAATGTGGTTGAAAACGACATTTTAGATGCACAAGGCAACGTTATTATTAAAAAAGGAACTTACATTGATCGTGAAGCGCGCGATTCAATGCTTTCGGCTTTAAAGAGTGGATCTCACATTAAAGTATATCCACTAGCTCATATGTTCTCTCATCCTGACTCAAAACAAGTGCCATTAACTTGGAAGAATGTTTTAGTTGGACGTGTCCTATCTCAAGATGTTGAAACTGAGAACGGTCTTTATGAAGCGGGCTTAGTTTTAACCATGGCAGAGTTAGAAGATATTGAAAAAGAACATGAATTCATTCATGTATGGGCAGGAATAGCAGCTAAAGAAATAGAACTAGACGATAAGAATGTTCGTTCAGTACTAAACTTTGGATCTCGTTTATTTAGTTTGGGTCGTCTACTTGTCGATGGCCAAGATGCTTATGATGACAATGATGAGCTTTATATCTCAAGATATATAGTCGATGGACAAATTGATGTTCTTACCAATCGTAAAGAAGATCAAATTGTTAAGCTCGTTAAAAATGGCGGTAAAGTAACACTTCAATTAATTGGTTCTGCGGTACAAGAAATTTATGTATCTAGAGAAGAATCAGATCATAGTGTTAAAGTCATTGGACCAGATCCTTATATTGCTAAGAAAACAGTTGTGATGAGTGATTTATATTCATTCTTCTCATATTACTTAAATTTAATGGATAACATTGGCCAACAAGACGATATCGATATGTTAGGAAATCGTCGTATTAGAACTGTTGGTGAGTTAATCCAAAACCAATTTAGAATTGGTTTATCAAGAATGGAAAGAGTTGTTAATGACAGAATGTCAATTTCTGACACCTCTGCTTTAACGCCTAAATCTCTAACCAACATTCGTCCATTAACGGCAGCAATTAAAGAGTTCTTCTCAAGTTCTCAATTATCTCAGTTTATGGACCAAATTAATCCACTTGCTGAATTAACCAATAAGCGTCGTATTTCTGCTTTAGGACCTGGAGGTCTAACTAGAGATCGTGCCGGTTATGAAGTGCGTGACGTACACAACTCTCACTATGGCCGTATTTGTCCGATCGAAACACCAGAAGGACCAAACATTGGGCTGATTTCTAATTTAACTTCTTATGGGAAAATAAATGAATATGGATTTATTCAAACACCATATCGTTTAGTTGAGGGAGATAAAGTCATTGAGGATGTTGTATATCTTTCTGCTGATGAAGAAATGGATTATGTTATTGCTCCTGCCAACGAAGTTCACGATGGCAAGATTGCTAACGAAGAAGTCGTAGCACGTTACTTAGGTGATAACATCCTTATGAAACGTGAAGAGGTAGAATTGGTGGACGTGTCCCCAATGCAAATTGTCTCTGTCGCAACAGCATGTATTCCTTTCTTAGAAAATGATGATGCTTCTCGTGCACTTATGGGTGCGAATATGCAACGTCAATCAGTACCACTCTTAAAACCAGATTCACCATATGTTGGAACTGGAATTGAACATCGTATCGCGAAAGACTCAGGGACAGCGGTTGTCTCTCATTCTCAAGGGGTTGTCTCTTATGTCGACTCTCAAAGAATTGAAGTTCAAACAGATACAGACAAAGATGTTTATGAATTAGATAAATTTAGACGCTCCAATGCGGGAACTTGTATTAACCAAACACCACTAGTGGAAGTTGGACAACAAGTTGAACGTGGTGAAATCATTGCGGATGGACCATCTATGCAAAATGGAGAATTGGCTTTAGGTCAAAACGTAGTCATTGCCTTCATGAGTTGGGATGGTTACAACTATGAGGATGCCATCATCATGAGTGAGCGTTTAGTTATGGACGATGTCTATACATCCATTCATATTGAAGAATATGATATTGAAGTTCGTGATACTAAACTTGGTCAAGAAGAAATTACACGTGACATTCCAAACGTTTCTGAAGTGTCTACTCGTCACTTAGATGCCAATGGTATTGTCAGTGTTGGATCAGAAGTTAAAGAAGGCGATATTTTAGTTGGTAAAGTAACACCAAAAGGTCATACTGAATTACCGCCTGAAGAAAAATTATTATTTGCGATTTTTGGTGAAAAAACACAAGAAGTCAGAGACAATTCACTTAAAGTTCCACATGGTGGATCTGGGATTGTTCAATCAGTTCGTCGTTTCAAACGTTCTGAAGGGTATGATTTATCACCAGGAGTCTTAGAAGTTGTTAAAGTCTATATCGTTCAAAAACGTAAAATCTCTGAAGGGGATAAGATGGCTGGACGTCACGGTAATAAAGGGGTTATCTCTAAAATCTTACCTGTAGAGGATATGCCATTCTTACCTGATGGAACTCAAGTTGACATTATGTTAAACCCAATGGGAGTTCCAAGTCGTATGAATATTGGACAAGTTCTAGAAGTTCACTTAGGGATGGCTGCTAAAAAACTTGGGGTCAAGTTTGCGACACCAGTCTTTGATGGAATTGAGAATGATGAATTGGCCGATATCATGAATGAAGCAGGTGTTACACCAGATGGTAAAACAATCTTAAGAGATGGTCGTACAGGTGAACAGTTTGATGAGCGTATTTCAGTAGGGGTCATGTATATGATTAAATTGGCGCACATGGTCGATGATAAATTACATGCTCGCGCAACAGGACCTTATTCCTTAGTTACCCAACAACCACTTGGAGGTAAAGCTCAAAATGGTGGACAACGTTTCGGGGAAATGGAAGTTTGGGCACTCTATGCTTATGGAGCTGCTTATACCTTACAAGAAATTATTACGATTAAATCAGATGATATTAATGGACGTACTAAGACTTATGCGGCCATTCAAAATGGTAAAGATATTCCAGTTCCTGGTATTCCAGAATCGTTTAGAGTATTAGTCCATGAGCTTCAATCATTAGCTTTAGACATTAACTTTATTACTGAGGATGGAACATCATTAGACCTTAAACAGTTTGATGCTCAGGATAGACAAAAGACACACCAACAAGAACTCGAATCTCGTGCTGAAATGGTTTTCTCATTAGATGATGAAGAAGATGATTCATTCACAGACAAGAATAAAACGAGTGATTTCGACATCATCGAGGCTGCCGTTATCGGTATCGATGATTATCAAGATGAGTAAGGAGGATAACGTATGAATTCAAATGATTTCTCCGCTATTAAAATAGGTTTAGCATCACCAGATCGTATTCGTTCATGGTCATATGGTGAAGTAAAGAAACCTGAAACGATTAACTATCGTTCACAAAAACCAGAAAAAGATGGTTTATTCTGTGAGCGTATCTTTGGTCCAAGTAAGGACTGGGAATGTGCCTGCGGTAAATACAAAAAAGTTCGTTATAAAGGAATTATTTGTGACCGCTGTGGGGTTGAAGTAACGAAGTCATCAGTTCGTCGTGAACGTATGGGTCACATTGAATTGGCGGCTCCAGTCGCTCATATCTGGTACTTAAGAGGGATTCCATCACGTATGTCAATTCTTCTTAATATTCCACCAAAACAACTTGAATCGATTGTTTATTTCGTTTCTTGGATTGTGACTGATCCAAAAGACACAGATTTAGAATACAAACAAATTCTTTCTGAAAATGAATATCGTAAACAAGTTGAATTAAAAGGCTATGGCGCTTTTGAAGCTCATACTGGAGCGGAAGCTGTCAGCATTTTATTAAAACAAATTGACTTACAAAAAGAATATGAACAACTAACTGAAGAGTTAGTTGGAACTTCTGGAGATAAGCGTAAAAAATTATTACGTCGTTATGAAACGGTTGTTTCATTTATCCAATCGGATAACCAACCTGAATGGATGGTGCTCCAAGCAGTTCCAGTTATTCCACCTGATTTACGTCCAATGTTACAGTTGGATGGTGGACGTTTTGCGGCGAGTGACCTAAACGATCTATATCGTCGTGTTATTACTCGTAATAATCGTTTACGTAAACTTTTAGATTTAGGGACACCTTCAATCATTGTTCAAAATGAGAAGCGTATGCTTCAAGAAGCGGTCGATGCTTTAATTGATAATGGTCGTCGTTCTAAACCAGTAACTGGTGCGGGTGGACGCGCCCTTAAATCACTGTCTCATTCATTGAAGGGGAAACAAGGTCGTTTCCGTCAGAACTTACTTGGGAAGCGTGTTGACTTCTCTGGACGTAGTGTTATTGCGGTTGGACCAAACCTTAAGATGGATGAATGTGGCTTACCTAAGGAAATGGCCATTCAACTTTTCAAACCATTTGTTGTGAATGAATTGAAAGTTCAAGGCATTGTCTCTAATGGTAAACAAGCTGAAAAATTAATTGAAAACTCAGACCCTAGAGTTTGGGACGTTTTAGAAGAAGTGATTGAGAATCACCCGGTTCTATTAAACCGTGCACCTACCTTACACAGACTTGGTATTCAAGCGTTTAAACCAGTCTTAGTCGATGGTCGTGCGATTCGTCTTCACCCATTAGTCACTCCGGCTTTTAATGCGGACTTCGATGGTGACCAAATGGCGGTCCACGTTCCACTTTCTGAGGAAGCTCAGGCAGAGGCTGAAATCCTAATGTTAGGTTCTAATAATATTTTAGGTCCTAAAGATGGTAAGCCAATTGTGACGCCATCACAGGATATGGTTCTTGGGAACTATTATCTAAATATGGAAGAAACAAAAGAAGAGTTTTATGCGAAGGCTGATCGTCTATTAGAAGAGGGTCAATCTCAGGAACAGTGCGATTTATGGCGTGGTTATGGTGATGCAGAAGGGACTGTGTTCTCTAATGTTTCTCAAGCGATCTTAGCTTATGAGAATAAACATATTCACTTACATACTCGTATTATGTTAAGAGCTTCTTCAATTAAAAATGCGATGATGCCTCAAGAACATTTAGATAAATACTTTATGACAACTCCTGGTAAATTAATCTTTAATGATGCTTTACCTGAAGATTTCCCATATATTAATGAAATTACGCGTCCAGCATTCAATGGTCTTCCTGATCGTTACTTTATGGAACCAGGAAATGACCCTAGAGAGTTTGTTGCGAATTTAGAATTATCACGTGATTTCACCAAGAAAGACTTAGGGGTTCTCATTAAAGAGATCTTTGAACGTTTTGATGAAGATAAGAATCGTCAAACTTCAATCGTCTTAGATAAGATTAAAGATATTGGATTCAAATATTCGACTATTGCGGGGACAACCGTTTCATTACATGATATTGTTGTTGCGCCAAACAAAGAAAAATATGTTGAGTATGGTAAAGACCAAGCGGTTGAACTAAAAACAATGTTGAATCGTGGTTTATTAACTGCTCAAGAGTGGGAAACTAAATTAACTCAATTATGGGATAGCATCAAGTCTGATATTGGACGTGAATTGATGGATAACATGTCTCGTAAAAACCCAATTAATATGATGGCTAAATCTGGAGCTCGTGGTAACGTTTCGAACTTTACTCAATTGGCGGGTATCCGTGGTCTAATGGGTAAACCAACTCAATCAAAATCTAGAACAGAATATGTTCCTTCAATTATTGAGGTTCCTATCTATTCTAACTTTAGAGAAGGTCTAAACGTTTCAGAATTCTTCTTATCAACTCACGGTGTTCGTAAAGGGTTAACCGATACGGCACTTAAGACAGCTGAGTCAGGTTACTTAACTCGTCGTTTAGTCGATGTGGCTCAAGATGTTGTGATTGAAGAAGAAGACTGTTTCACAGAAATGGGTTATAAAGTAATGGCCATTAAAGACAACAAGAGTGGTCAAGTTATTGAATCCCTATTTGATCGTATTGTTGGTCGTTATTCTCAATCAGATATTGTTGATCCAAATACAAAAGAAGTGTTGGTTGAAGCGGACGAGTTTATGGATGAACAAATTGCCAATAAGATTGTTAATGCGGGAATTGAAGAAGTTGTTATCCGCTCTGCCTTTACTTGTGAGAGTAAATATGGCGTTTGTAAGAAATGTTATGGACGTAATATGGCAACTGGTAAAGTGGTCGAAGTGGGAGAAGCGGTTGGTATTATGGCGGCTCAATCAATTGGGGAGCCTGGTACTCAGTTAACCATGAGAACCTTCCATACTGGTGGTGTTGCTGGTTCTGGTAGTGATGACATCACTCAAGGTTTACCTCGTGTTGAAGAACTCTTTGAAGCACGTTCTAACTTAAAACATAAAGCGGTCATTGCTAAGATTGATGGTCAAATTTCTGCCTTTGAACCAAATGAAAAAGATGTAATGTGTGCTTATATCACTAATAAGATTGAGACCATTGAACATCCTTTCCCAGCTAATACTGGTTTAAGACAGTTCTTAAATGTTGGTTCAACTGTTAAAGCGGGAGATAAACTAACAGAAGGTCCGGTTGATCCTAAGGAATTATTAGAAGATACCAATGATGTTCAAAAAGTACAATCTTACATCCTTAAGGAAGTTAAGAAAGTGTATGACTCTCAAGGGATTGAGATTAGTGACAAACACATTGAAGTTATGATTCGTCAAATGTTACGTCGAGTCGTTGTGGTTGATCCTGGAGATACTAAACTATCTGCGGGTATGCATATCTCACTACCTCGTATTAATGAAATTAATGAAGAGATGTTAATGGAGGGTAAAGACCCTGCACAATATCGTGCTGTATTACTTGGTATTTCTAAAGCATCCGTTGAGACAGATTCATTCTTATCGGCTGCTTCGTTCCAAGAAACAACGAAAGTTCTTACAGAAGCTTCAATTCGTGGTAAAGTTGATAACTTACTTGGCCTCAAAGAAAATGTTATTGTGGGTAAGATGATTCCAGCAGGAACAGGTTCTAAGGTTGAAAGAGAATCAACCAATGCGATTCATGCTCGTGCTCAAGAATTAAAACTTGAGAAAGAGGAACGCAATCACCAAGAAGAAACTTATAATTCACTACCTGAAGAAATGTTGAGAGTAGCTGAATAATATATTGAGCCAGTCTGAAAAGATTGGCTTTTTCTATGCATAAATCCTGTATAATGAAGGTATGAAAAAATTAAGAACTCTAATTATTCTCTTTTTGCTAGTTGGTTGTATGGCATCAGAAGGCTTCTTTAATGGACTCTTTAAAGACTATGGAATGCCAGTAGTTAACTACAATCATGTTTTAGAGATGAAAGAAAAAGAATCATCCTTTCAAGGGGAGGGCACCAGTTATCTAGTGATTGATGATGAAGAATTAAAAAATCATTATGTTGAGTTGTTAATGGATAGTACCAATTTAGTTGGTTATCATCAACAGACTAATTTTTATGGATCACAAGATCGAAATTATCATGGTTTGATTCAATATGAAGAACCTTTAATTGAACTTAGAGATGAGTTAGAGGTCTTTAATCTACTTGAAGTAACAAATGATGAAGATATAATGTTAATGATTTTTAATGAAACATCTTCAAAGTTTGGTTTAATTTGGATTCATAGAGCAAATAAATTGACTGAATAGTTAACCTGTGCTAACTTTATACTGACAAAGGAGGACTGCATATGAAAATTGTTTATGCATCAAGAACAGGTAATGTCGAAAGTATTGTCAATCAACTGGAGATGGATGCTCTTAAAATAGAAACAGGAACAGAAAGCGTGGATGAGCCTTATGTTCTATTCACTTATACGGATGGGTATGGAGATGTACCAGAAGAAGTTCAAACATTCTTAGAAGTGAATAATCCTGGATTAATCCAAGGTGTTGTTGTTTCTGGCGATTTAAGTTATGGTGATGCTTACTGTGTTGCTGGTGATACGATCGCTGATCAAATGGGTGTTGAATGTCTCTATAAGGTAGAGAATGATGGAACACCTGAAGATATTGAAGTAATTAAAGACAAAGTAAATAGTCTATAATCTTAATCCCTTAACTTGTGCTAAAATAGTAAGCAGGTTAAGGGGTTTTATTATGATTGTTAAAGTGAAAAAGTTAAATGATTCAGCGATACTTCCAACTAAGGGTAGTGAATTTGCGGCTGGAAGTGATTTGTATGCCAATAATCAAGAAGATGTTGTGATTGAAGCTCATCAGACAATATTGGTTCCTACGGGTTTATCAATAGAATTACCGATAAATACAGTTGGATTAATTTATGCTAGATCTGGTTTAGCCAGTAAAAGTGGTTTAGCTCCAGCGAATAAAGTTGGGGTCATTGATTGTGATTATCGTGGTGAAGTCATGGTGGCTCTTCATAACCATTCTCAACAAACACAAGTCGTTAAACAAGGTGAGCGAATTGCTCAGTTAGTCGTTATGCCATATTTCGAGGTGGATTATCAGATAAGTGATTCATTAAGTGAGACCCTGCGTAATGAGGGTGGCTTTGGTAGTAGTGGGCATCGCTAAATTTTTTTGACAAAAACACTAAAAATATTTGCATAATGAGTCAGATATTGTTAATATATAAAGGCTTATGGACTTAAAGGAGGTCTCTCGTTGGGAGACCTAACTTTGGGGAAAGTATGAAACACCTGGATATGTGTGTTAGAAAGGAGACCGTATGCCAACAATCAATCAGTTAGTAAACAAAGGCCGTTCAAGCCGAGTCTATAAAACAAAGTCACCTGCTCTACAAAGAAATTTAAACACTTTAAAAAGAGAAGCGACTAAAGTAAACTCACCTCAAAAGAGAGGAGTTTGTACTCGTGTTGGGACAATGACGCCTAGAAAACCTAACTCTGCTCTTCGTAAGTATGCGCGTGTTCGTTTAAGTAATGGAATGGAAGTTACTGCTTATATTCCTGGGATTGGACACAACTTACAAGAACACTCCGTCGTGTTAATTCGTGGTGGAAGAGTTAAGGACTTACCTGGGGTTCGTTACCACATCGTTCGTGGAACAATGGACTGTGCAGGGGTTGACGGACGTCGTCAAGGACGTTCATTATATGGAACCAAGAAACCTAAGGGTTGATTCCATTAATCAGAAAGGAGAAATAGATTATGCCAAGAAAAGGACATGTAGCTAAAAGAGACGTATTAGCTGATCCAATTTATAACTCAAAACTTGTAACTCGCTTAATCAATAAAATTATGATTGATGGAAAGAAAGGTGTTGCTCAAAACATCTTATACAATGCTTTTGAAATAGTTGAAGAAAAAACAGGCCGCCAAGCAATGGAAGTGTTTGAACAAGCATTAGGTAATGTTATGCCATTACTTGAACTTAAAGCACGTCGTGTTGGTGGATCAAACTACCAAGTACCGGTTGAAGTTTCTGCTGAACGTCGCTTAACCTTAGGGTTACGTTGGATTGTTAATTACTCAAGACTTCGTCATGAGAAAACAATGGAACAACGTTTAGCGAATGAAATTATTGATGCCTCAAATGGAACGGGCGCATCAATTAAGAAACGCGATGATATTCACCGTATGGCTGAGGCAAATAAAGCATTTGCTCATTATCGCTGGTAAGAACTGACCTAGTAGAAAGGAGACTGTACTATGGCACGTGAATTTACATTAAAGGATACTCGTAACATCGGAATCATGGCCCACATTGATGCGGGTAAAACGACTACGACTGAGCGTATCCTATACTATACTGGACGAATCCATAAGATTGGGGAAACTCATGATGGTGGTGCACAAATGGACTGGATGGCTCAAGAACAAGAGCGTGGAATTACCATTACATCTGCTGCAACCACTGCGCAATGGAAAGGTCACAGAATTAATATTATTGATACACCAGGGCACGTTGACTTCACTGTTGAGGTTGAACGTTCATTAAGAGTATTAGATGGTGCTGTTACCGTCTTAGATGCCAAGAGTGGTGTTGAGCCACAAACTGAAACAGTTTGGCGTCAAGCTACTAAATATGGTGTACCTCGTATTGTCTTTGTTAATAAGATGGATGCGACTGGAGCTGACTTCTATATGGCAGCTAACTCAATTAAATCTCGTCTAGGAGCTAAATCAGCTCCAATTCAAATTCCTATTGGGGTTGAAGCAGACTTTAGTGGTTTAATTGATATCATCGAGCGCAAAGCACACATCTTCCAAGATGTCACAAACAAAGATGATCAAATTACAGAAGTTCCAGAAGAATTTGTTGAACAAGTTGAACAATATCGTGAAGAGTTAATTGAGGCTATTGCTGAATTTGACGATGACTTCATGATGAAAGTTTTAGAAGGTGAAGAAGTTTCAGTTGATGAAATTAAAAACACTTTACGTAAAGCAGTTGTTTCAGGTGAGTTCTTCCCAGTTCTTTGTGGAGCATCTTATAAGAACAAAGGGGTTATCGCAATGTTAGATGCGGTCGTAGAATATCTACCTAGCCCATTAGATATCCCTTCAATTAAAGGTACTTTAGAAGATGGTACTGAAGTTGAGCGTCATGCGGATGACTCAGAACCGTTCTCAGCCTTAGCGTTCAAAGTTATGACTGACCCATTTGTTGGACGTTTAACTTTCTTCAGAGTTTATTCTGGTCAAGCAGATAGCGGATCTTATATTTTAAACTCTACTAAGGGAGCTCGTGAACGTTTTGGACGTATCATGCAGATGCATGCGAATCACCGTCAAGAAGTTGACACCGTTTATTCAGGAGATATTGCGGCTGCAGTTGGATTAAAGAATACTTCAACTGGTGACACTTTATCTGATGAAAAGAATCCAGTTGTTCTTGAGTCTATGATCTTCCCTGAGCCTGTTATCTCATTATCGTTAGAACCTAAATCAAAAGGTGACCAAGATAAGATGAGTTTAGCATTAGGGAAACTTGCTGAAGAAGATCCAACTTTCAAAACTTATACTGATGAAGAAACAGGCGATACAATCATTGCTGGTATGGGTGAGTTACACTTAGATATCATTGTTGATCGTATGAAACGTGAATTCAAAGTTGAAGCGAATGTTGGTGCACCTCAAGTTGCTTATCGTGAAACAATTCGTCAAGCTGCTGATTGTGAAGGTAAATTCGTTCGTCAATCAGGTGGTCGTGGACAATATGGTCACGTGTGGATTAAGTTTGAACCAAACCCTGGTAAAGGATTTGAATTCGTTGATGCGATCGTTGGTGGAACTGTTCCTCGTGAATACATTAAACCAACTCAAGAAGGTTTAGCTGGTGCATTAGACAATGGTTTAATTGCTGGTTACCCTGTTATTGATCTTAAAGCGACATTATTCGATGGATCTTCACACGATGTTGACTCATCTGAAATGGCTTATAAGATTGCGGCAAGTTTAGCCCTTAGAGAAGCGGCTAAGAAATGCGACCCTGTCTTATTAGAACCTATTATGAGTGTTGAAATTACAGCACCTGAAGAATATTTAGGTTCAGTAATGGGAGACGTTTCAAGTAGACGTGGACAAATTAGAGATCAAGAAGAGAAACATAATGCGATTACCGTTCGTTCTTATATTCCTCTTTCAGAAATGTTTGGATATGCGACTGATCTTCGTTCATTTACACAAGGTCGTGGTAACTATTCAATGCAATTTGATCACTATGACCCAGTTCCTAAGAGCATTGCTGAAAAGGTTGCTAAGAAAAACAGCAACTGATAATTGATTTTATATATTAAATACAGTAAAATAGTAAAAGATTTACGTTATATAACGAGGAGGATAAATTTACTATGGCAAAACAAAAATTTGACCGTTCTAAAACTCACGTTAATATTGGTACTTTAGGTCACGTTGACCACGGTAAAACAACATTAACTGCAGCTATCACAAACTATTTAGCTAAAAAGGGCGGTTCTCAAGCAAGAGCTTATGACCAAATCGATAACGCTCCAGAAGAAAAAGAGCGTGGGATTACAATCAATACTTCACACGTTGAGTATGAAACAGAAAATCGTCACTATGCACACGTTGACTGTCCAGGCCACGCTGACTACATCAAAAACATGATCACTGGTGCGGCTCAAATGGATGGAGCAATCTTAGTTGTTGCTGCGACTGATGGTCCTATGCCTCAAACTCGTGAGCACATCTTACTTGCTCGTCAAGTTGGTGTTCCTCACATGGTTGTATTCTTAAACAAATGCGACATGGTTGATGACCCTGAGCTAATCGAATTAGTCGAAATGGAAGTTCGTGAACTATTAAGTGAATACGAATTTGATGGAGACAATGCTCCAGTTATCGCTGGTTCAGCTCTTAAAGCATTAGAAGGCGACCCTGAGTGGGAAGCTAAAATTGACGAACTAATGGCTGCTGTTGATGAGTACATCCCAGATCCAGTTCGTGAAACTGACAAACCATTCCTAATGTCTGTTGAAGACGTTTTCACAATTTCTGGTCGTGGTACTGTTGCGACTGGACGTGTTGAGCGTGGTGTATTAAGACTTTCTGAAGAAGTTGAAATCGTTGGTATTAAACCAACTCGTAAGACAGTTGTTACTGGTATCGAAATGTTCCACAAAATGTTAGACGAAGCAATGTCTGGGGATAACGTTGGTGCACTTCTACGTGGTGTAAACCGTGAAGAAGTTGAGCGTGGACAAGTATTAGCTAAACCTGGTTCAGTTAATCCACACACTAACTTCAAAGCTCAAGTTTATATCTTAAGTAAAGAAGAAGGTGGACGTCACACTCCATTTGTATCTAACTACCGTCCTCAATTCTATTTCCGTACTACAGACGTAACTGGTGTTATCCAACTTCCTGAAGGAGTTGACATGGTTATGCCTGGGGACAACATTGAAATGGTTGTTGAATTAATTGCTCCTATCGCTGTTGAGCAAGGAACTAAATTCTCTATTCGTGAAGGTGGCCGTACAGTCGGTGCTGGAAACGTTTCAGAAATTATTGGTTAATTTTAATCAAACAAATTTAAGAAGGCTCTCCTAATGGAGAGTCTTTTTTTAGAATAATGTTGATTTTCTTCATAATTTCTTAAGAATTATACGATATGCTATAGACGAGGTGAAAGAGATGTATTCAATTTGTGTCTGCGATGACGATAAAAACATTGTTGAAGTCATAAGTTACTATTTAAAAAAAGAAGGTTATCAAGTCTATGAAGCCTTCAATGGACAAGAAGCTTTAAACATTATCAATGAAAATGAAATTCATCTTTTAATCATCGATATCATGATGCCCATCATGGATGGGATCACCTGTGTGATTCAGTTACGACAACAATCAAACATTCCCGTTATTTTTCTATCGGCGAAATCTGAGGAAACAGATAAAATCGTTGGATTAAAGATCGGTGGAGATGATTATGTTACGAAACCTTTTAGCGCGAAAGAGTTAGTAGCACGCGTTGAATCACAATTGCGTCGAACTCAATTTTTCAATAAACCAAAATCAAATGAATTAGTCGTTGGGAACATTCGCCTTAATGATGAAACCAAAGAAGTGATGGTAGATTATCAAGTGGTTGCTTTAACACCACTTGAATATCAAATTCTTAAGCTGTTAATGACTAAACCGGGCAGAGTCTATTCGTCTCAACAAATATATGAAATGGTTTGGCAAGATGAAGGGTATGATGTCGCCAATACGGTCGCTGTACATATTCGTCACTTAAGAGAAAAAATTGAGCTTAATCCAAAAGATCCAAGATACCTTAAAATTGTTTGGGGTGTCGGTTATAAAATGGAAAAGGAGTAACATTATGTTGAAAATCACGCTCGTTTCAGCAACCCTAGTTATGGGTTATCAAACTTTTTTGTATTATCGAAATAAAATGGTAGAAAAGAATAGACGATTAAAGACCATCGCCTGTCATGGTGGTTGCTATGATTCGTAAGTTAACACTCTTCTTTCTAGGATCACTCTTATTTTGTGTGACTGTCTTTTCTGGATTAGTCACAATCTACAATGTTAATACAAATTATTTATCATCAACCGAATTTTATGAATCAAATCGTGGAGAGAACTATCTTCGTGATGAAACGAATAATTTAATTAATTATCTAGATTTTTATTACTATAATCAGGGTCAACTCGTTAAAAATGAAATTGAACAATTAAGAGAAAATGAAGTCTATTCTGATTTAAGTTATGCATTAATTAGTAAAGACAACCATGAAATTATAGTATCCAATGATCAAGAAAATATCTTAAATGAAGATCACTATGTTAAATATTCGGTAATCGATTTAGAAAATGGAACCATTTCAGGGGACCAATTTATTTTTGACTTAGGATTTAACTATGAAAATGTCGAATTGTTAGTAGGTTTTACAGCAGAGAATCCAAACTATCTTCGACTTAACCAAGATCATAAAGAATTATTAGCCTTAGGGGATTTAAGATGGGGTGTTTCATTGGGTATTCCAGCTATCTTATTAGGGATTATTTTCTTAGTCGATTATGCCAAGACTTCACAAAAGAATATTCTCAATAAGATTCCACTTGAGATATTTGTTGTTGGGGTTGGATTGTTATTCTTATTAATATCATCGTTTGGAAGATACTTTTATATGATATTTAAATATCAAAAATATGGAATGTCCATTCTCTATCTCATCTTCCTTACTTTAATTGCATTTGCTTTCATGTTATGGGGTTTGTTAATCCTCTTATATTTAATTAGTAATATTAAACATAGAACATTAATTAAGAACTCACTCACCTATAGAATTCTTAACGCTTTATTCCGTTTAACAAAAGAGTTTAAGAAAAAGACTAAGGTATTGGGAATACTCGCTGGTTTATTCTTCCTGCATTTCTTTGTAGTCTTTGTTTTTAGTTCAGGTACTGGGTTATTTTTATTGTTTATCTTTGATTTGTATTTACTCTATCAATTTATTAAATTACTTAACCAACAAGATCAAATTGATGAACATCTTCATTCGCTTAGACAAGGCGATATAGACAGACAATTAGATCCTAGTGAATTTAACATACACTATAGTGATGTCGTAGATGATATCAATAACTTAAGTCAAGGATTCTTGGCGGCAGTAGAGAAATCGTTACAGGATGAAAGAATGAGTATTGAGTTAATAACTAATGTGAGCCATGACTTAAAAACACCTTTAACATCGATTCTAAATTATGTACAACTTATTATCGATAATGAAAATCCAGATCAGCATCAAGAATATCTAAAGATTATTAAAGACAAGGCACTTCGATTAAGTGATTTAAGCAATGATGTGGTTGAAGCCTCAAAAGCAAGTTCAGGTAAAGTAGAAATTCATCTATCAGAACTCAATGCACTTGAGATGTTAAATCAAGTCTTAGTTGAATATCAAGCTGATTTTGAAGAAAAAGGTCTGGTGCTGCTGGTTGATGAACCGTCCATTAATTATGTTGTCTTAGCCGATAGTCAAAAATTATATCGTGTCTATCAAAACCTATTTGAAAACATATCTAGATATGCTTTAGAGAATACGCGTGTTTATGTTGAAGGTAAATCATATGATGATAAACTTGAGATTAGCTTTAAGAACATTTCTAAAAATCAACTTGGTTCAGAAGATTTAACCGCTCGTTTTGTTCAAGGGGAAATGTCTCGTAGTGAACAAGGAAACGGACTTGGGTTGGCCATTGCGAAAGACTTATTGCGACTTCAAAATGGACAATTAAGTGTTCAGGTTGATGGTGATTTATTTAAAGCAACAATTCAATTGACTAAAGAAGCGTAGGGTTTCCTGCGTTACTTATCTTTAGTAAATATGCTATAGTAATGCCATGGAAATGATAAAAAACAATCAAGAATTTGAAAATTTAATACAAGAAAATAAACTGAGTCTAGTTTATTTTTCTCGTTTATGGTGTGGTGTGTGTCATGCATTAAAACCACAAGTTGAGACCATCTTAAAACAACATCCTGAAGTTGCCTTAGCTGAGGTGAACATTGATGATCAGCCAGAGATTGGAGCTCAACTAACAATCTTTAGTGTCCCTGCCTTTATTCTGTTTTATGAAGGTAAAGAATTTATGAGACAGGCAGGCTACTTAAAACTAGATCAACTACAAGATGTTTTAAATCGATTTAGAAGTTTAGAAGAGGATGGTAAGTAAGGATGTATAAGTTTGTTGAATTAAGTTTAGAAGAGTTTGATGATTTTAGTCGTAATTATAAATTGTCTTCTTTTACTCAGAGTCGAGCGATGGCTAATGTTCAAAAAGCACAAGGAAAACAAGTGGTCTGTTTTGGTGTGAAAGAGAATGATGAGATTATTGCGGGTGGATTATTTTTAATTCGTTCTGTTATCTCTAAATATACGATTGCGCACTGTAACCAAGGTCCAATGATTGATTATGATAATCGAGAATTATTAACATTCTTTTTTAATCATGTTAAACAAGCACTCAAGAAGTATCATTGTTTACATGTAGTTGTGACACCTAATTTTGAAGTTAAAAGTAGAGATGAGAATGGTGTTGAAACCAATGAGTTTAACAATGAAGCGTTTATCAACAATCTAAAAGCAGTTGGCTTGAACCATCAAGGCTTTGAAAACACATTAATAAATGGGGTTGGACGATGGATGTTTGTCAAGGATATGTCAGAAATTAATGATGAGAAACAAATGATGAAGTCTTTAAAACAATCCGCTCGGACACTTATTAATCGCACTTCTAAAATGCCGATGGTGATTAAAGAATTGAAACCTGATGAAATAGACATTTTTATAGACTTAATGGAACATACTGCCCAACGTCGTGATTTTGATAATCGAAACACTAATTTTTATCATCATATGATGACTGAGTTTGGCAATGATTTAAGAATGCTTGTAGCAATGATTAACTTTGATGAGTATCAAAAACAACTTAGGGAAGATGAAATTGAATACTTAGAAGAAAAGTCACAGTTAGAACAAAATTTAAATCGTAAAAAGAATCGTGGTAAACTCAATGAAGTGAATATCCAGCTGACTAGTATACGTAAAAGATTAGCTGAGTTATCTGAAATGGAGTTTGAAGATGAACTGACGCCTTTAGCTGGGGCGATGTTTGTTCGATATGGCGATGAAGTAACCTATCTATATAGTGGTGCTTATGAGAAATACTTTAATTATGATGGACCATACGCATTACAAAAAGAAGCCCTGTTATGGGCTCTTGATCAAGAAGTGATTCGTTATAATCTCTATGGAACAATGGGAGAGTATAGTGGAAGTGAAGAAGTAGGGGTTCATTCCTTTAAGAAAGGCTTTAATGGACATGTTATTGAACAACCTGGAAACTTTGTTATTGTTGTTTCACCACTAATGAACTCACTTTATTCGATTGTTCATAAGATTCGTTCTTAGTCTTTCATATCTTCTAATTGTAAGTTGATTGCTTCAACTGAAATATGAAGTTCATAAAGTAATAAAGCGAGTGAAATTAATAAAGTTATCAGTGATAAAATAAAGAAAAATAAAGAATTTTGTTCAGTAGATACAATAAAGGTGATCATAGCTAAGGTCGATAAAGCAAAGGCCAATGCTCCCATTTGTTGGGTTAAGCGAATGATCTTTATCCGCTTAGCAATATTATCAATTTGATACAAAGTATTCTTATCTTCTTTATTAGAATCTAAATAACGGCGATGTAGTTGTCTCACCAAATCTGAGAGTGTTAAAAAACGTTGCGTATAAGCTAACATTAACAAAGAGATAGCCGGAAATATAAGAGCCGGTGCAGTAAAAGTATAATCCATATCTTCCTCCTGCAGAGTATTGTATCATAGTTTGAAAGTTCAAAATCGAAAAGTGAAATAGAGAGTTTGTTATAATTGGGGTAGGAGGAATACAAAATGGAATTTATAAGAGAAGAAAACAGGTTCTACCATAATAATGAAGAAGGTAGAAAAGTTGCTGAGATAACATGGCAGAAAAGAGATGATGTTCTTTATGTCGATCATACGTTCACTGCTCCTGCGCTTAGAGGTCAAGGGATTGCCGGTCAATTAGTTGATGCGGTAGTACAGTATGCTAGAGAAGAAAATCTAAAAATAATGCCTGTTTGTCCATATGTTGTTGATAAATTCAACAAAGATGAGCAGTATCAAGACATCGATTTTAGAAAAGTAAGCCGATAATTAAGCTTGATTAGGGTCGAAAATATATTTAAATGAAAAAAGTGCCAAAATAGTGCACTTTTTGTTTGCAATTGGGTTTTATTTATTATACAATACTAAAGCTACCGCATTGATGTGCAAGGTTGCCGGCACACTGAGACGCGTTGTCATGGTCAGTGAGAAGTCGGGGAATTTACACAGAGCGGAAGTCTATCATGGACATAGACAAAAAGGAGGATTTCCATGGCAAGAAACAGTGTAAGAATACGTTTAAAAGCGTATGAACATCGTACAATTGATAGTGCAGCTCAAAAAATCGTTGAAACTGCAACTAACAATGGTGCACAAAAAGTCGTTGGACCTGTACCACTTCCAACACAAAAACAAGTAGTAACAATCTTAAGAGCGGTACACAAATACAAGGATTCCCGTGAACAATTCGAAATTAGAACGCATAAGCGTTTAATCGAAATCATTGGACCATCAGCAGAAACAATCGATGCAATGTCACGTCTAGATTTACCAAGTGGTGTTGATATCGAGATCAAACTTTAGGAGGGTAGACATGAAAGGATTAATCGGACGTAAATTAGGAATGACACAAGTCTTCTTAACAGATGGATCATTAGTTCCAGTCACAGTCGTTGAAGTACTTCCTAACGTAGTATTACAAAAGAAAACAACTGAAACTGATGGTTATGATGCAGTTCAACTTGGGGTTGTTGATGTCAAAGAACAAAAACAAAACCAAGCTCAAAAGGGACATGCAGCAAAAGCTGATACAACAGCTAAACGTCACCTAAGAGAATTCAAAGGTGAAGAAATGACAAACTTAGAAGTGGGTAGCGAAGTCAAAGCAGATTTATTTGAAGCTGGCGAAAAAGTGGATGTCCGTGGACGTTCTCGCGGTAAAGGTTTCAAGGGAGCTATCTATCGTAACAATCAAGCAATTGGTCCTAAATCGCACGGTTCTAAATCACACCGTGTACCTGGATCATTCGCAAACATTGGGGTTAACTCTACATCCGTTAAACCTGGCTTAACAAAAGCGGGTCAAGAAGGATACAAGATGAGAACTAACCAAAACTTAGAAATTATTAAAGTCGATGCTGACAACAACTACCTTTTAATTAAAGGAAACGTTCCTGGACCTAAAAGAGGAGTGGTAACAATCAGCTCAACAGTTAAACCAGTTAAAAAGGTCGATGCGGTCGAATTAATTGATTTAGCAGGTAAGGAGGAATAGACATGCCAAAATTAGATGTACTTAATTTAGAGGGTAAAGCTGTTTCTGAAATCGAATTAGAAGAGGCAGTGTTTGGCATCGAACCAAATAAACAAGTTTTATTTGATGCGGTTGTCGCACAACAAAATTCACTACGTCAAGGAACACATAAAGTTAAAGACCGTTCTGAAGTACGAGGTGGTGGACGTAAACCATGGCGTCAAAAAGGAACTGGACGTGCTCGACAAGGGTCAATCCGTTCTCCACAATGGCGTGGTGGTGGAGTAGTCTTTGGACCAACTCCAAGAAGCTATACAACAAAACTTAATCGTAAAGTTCGTCGTTTAGCAATTCGCTCAATCTTGAGTCAAAAAGTATTAGACAATGAATTAAAAGTTATTGAAAACTTAAGCTTCGATGCTCCTAAAACAAAGGATTTCGTTAAATTATTAGAAGCATTAGAACTAAACAAGAAAACAGTATTTGTGGTTGATGGACAAGAAGATGCTGAAAACGCATATCTATCACTTCGCAACTTACAACAAGTACTCTTAATTACTGTTGACCAAGTTAATGTCTATGATGTGATGAATTCAAGTCATGTTGTATTCACCAAATCAGCAGCAGAATTAGCTGGGGAGGTCTTTGCTTAATATGAGTCAAAATCCTAGAGATATTATTCTTTATCCAATTTATACTGAAAAAACAGTTCGAATTGGTGAAGATGGAAGAGTGGTCACCTTTGCTGTAGCAAAAGGAACCAACAAAGTTCAAATCAAAAAGGCTATCGAAGAAATCTTCGATGTTAAAGTCGAAAAAGTCAATGTAGTGAACGTTCGTAAGAAAACTAAAAAAGTTGGACGTTTCGTAGGGAAGACAGCTGCTGTTAAAAAAGCGATTGTCACTCTAAAAGAAGGACATACAATCGACGTTCTATAGTCATTAGACAAATATCGGAAGAAAACGCTATTTCCGGATAACACGCGTAAGGAGGAAAAGGTTAATCATGGCGATTAAAACCTATAAGCCGACGACAAATGCTCGTCGTGGAATGACAGGTCTTGATTATTCAGGTTTATCAAAAGTTAAACCAGAGAAATCATTACTTGAAAAGAAAAGTAAAAAAGCTGGCCGTAATAACTTAGGCCGTATTACAACTCGTCACCAAGGTGGCGGACACAAACAACGTTATCGTATTATCGATTTCAAACGTAATAAAGACGATGTCCCAGCAAAAGTAGCAACAATTGAATACGATCCAAACAGAAGCGCAAACATTAGCTTATTACACTATGCAGATGGTGAAAAACGCTATATCATCGCACCTAAAGGATTAAAAGTTGGTATGGAAGTTGTTTCTGGAGATGCAGTCGACATTAAAGTTGGTAACGCACTTCAATTAAGAAATATCCCTGAAGGGACAGTTATTCATAACATCGAATTAAAACCTGGTAAAGGTGGACAAATGGTCCGTTCTGCTGGAGCAGCAGCTCAAGTATTAGGGATTGAAGATCGTTATGTCACAGTAAAACTTGCTTCTGGTGAAGTTCGTCGTGTTCTTGGAACATGCCGTGCAACCATTGGTGAAGTAGGAAACCAAGACCACTCACTAGTTAACATTGGTAAAGCAGGTCGTCAACGTTGGTTAGGAATTCGTCCAACTGTTCGTGGTTCCGCAATGAACCCTAATGACCACCCACATGGTGGTGGTGAAGGACGTACACCAATCGGACGTGTCGCACCAATGACTCCATGGGGCAAAAAAGCCATGGGTGTTAAAACTCGTAAGAAGAAAAACAAATCAAACGACCTCATTGTACGTCGTCGTAATAGTAAATAGACGAAAGGAGATTAAATAATGGCAAGAAGTTTGAAAAAAGGACCTTTCTGTGATGATCACTTATTAAAGAAAGTAGACGCATTAGAAAAGTCAGGTAAAAAAGAAGTAATTAAAACATGGTCTCGTCGTTCTACAATCTTCCCTCAGTTTGTTGAACATACCTTCGCGGTGTACAACGGGAAAGAACATGTTCCAGTATATGTCACTGAAGATATGGTTGGTCACAAACTAGGTGAGTTTGTTCCAACACGTAAATCTGGAGGACATGGTAGTGATGATAAGAAAGCGGGTCGTAAATAATGGAAAATAGAGACGTTAAAGCCGTAGCTAAAACTGTTAGAATTTCGGCACGTAAAGCACGCTTAGTCCTTGATGAAATTCGTGGTAAAGATGTTGCTGAAGCAAGAGCATTACTACGCTACACACCTAATAAAGGTGCTGAAGCAATTGGTAAAGTTCTAAAATCAGCTGTATCAAATGCTACGAACAATCATGAACTAAATGAAGACAAATTATTCGTTAAAGAATGTTATGCCGATGAAAGTATTACTATGAAGCGTTTTAGACCACGCGGTAAAGGTAGTGCATCACCAATACTAAAAAGAACCAGCCACATCACAGTTGTGGTATCAGAAAGAGATTAGGAGGATATCAAATGGGACAAAAAGTAAATCCGATTGGGTTACGTACCGGAATTATCCGTGACTGGCAGTCACGTTGGTATGCAACTGACAAAGAATACGGAAAATATCTTAAAGAAGACATGGATATCCGTAATTATCTAAAAGAAGAACTTAAAGCTGCTTTTGTTTCTCGTATTGAAATCGAAAGAAGTAAAAATCGTGTTGAGATCATCATTAGAGCATCTCGTCCAGGAGTTGTTATTGGACAAAACGGTGAAAACATTGATCGTATTAAAAAACAATTAGAAAAACAATTAGACGGAAATACAGTTCATATTAAAGTCTTAGAAATTGCGAACCCAGATTTAGATGCATTAATCGTTGCAAGAAACATTGCTGAACAATTGGAAAACCGTGCTTCATTTAGAAGTACTCAAAAGAAAGCAATTCAAAGAACAATGAGAGCTGGCGCAAAAGGAATCAAAACAATGGTTTCTGGACGTTTAGGAGGAGCAGACATTGCTCGTTCTGAAGGTTATTCTGAAGGAATCGTCCCTCTTCATACATTACGTAGTGATATTGACTATGCACACTATGAAGCGGATACAACTTTCGGTAAATTAGGAGTTAAAGTTTGGATCTGTCGTGGTGAAGTATTACCAGGAAACATGGTGGTTGAACCAGAAGCTCCAAAACATCAAGATCGTGGCCGTCGTCCTCGTCGTCGCCGTAATGATCGCAATCAAAATCGTCGTAATGATCGCAATCAACAACAAGGTGGTGCACCTAGACAACAACAAGCTCAAGCTGCACCTAAGAAGGCCGAAGCTGAGACAGGAGGTAACTAATTATGTTAATGCCTAAAAGAACTAAATATAGAAGACCTCATCGTTTAAGTTACGAAGGTCGTTCTAAAGGTGGTCGTGAAGTAACATATGGTGAATATGGACTTGTTGCAATGACAGGTAACTATGTTTCTAACCGTCAAATTGAGGCTGCTCGTGTCGCTATGACTCGTCATATGCGTCGTGGTGGTAAGGTTTGGATTAAAATCTTCCCTCATTTGGCAATTACTAAAAAACCACTCGAAGTCCGTATGGGTTCTGGTAAAGGAGCTCCAGAAGGATGGGTTGCCGTTGTAGCACCTGGACGTGTTATGTTTGAAATTGCTGGTGTCAATGAAGAAACCGCAAAAGAAGCTTTCCGTCTTGCTGCTCACAAATTACCAGTTAAATGTAAATTTGTCCGTAAAGGTGAGGAGGACGCAGTTTAATGACTATCAAAGAAATTCGTGATAAATCAAATGCTGATTTAGAAAAAGAAATTGATTCTCTAAAAGAAGAACTCTTTAACCTTCGTTTTCAAAAAGCGACAGGGCAATTAGAAAATCCATTAAGAATTAGAGAAGTACGCAAAACAATCGCAAGAATTAAAACAGTGATCACTGAGAGAGATCTCAGTGGCGCACAATAGGAGGTTGCTTCATGGAAAAGAATCGTAAAGTGTACCGAGGTAAAGTTGTTTCGGATAAAAACGATAAGACGATTATCGTAGAAGTAACCACCTCTCGCCCACATCCTTTATATGGGAAGCGAGTTAAATACTCAAAGAAATTTACTGCGCATGATGAAAATAACCAAGCTAAAATCAATGACTTAGTGGTCATCGCTGAAACAAGACCTTTATCAAAAACTAAGCATTTCCGTTTAGTTCGAGTTGTTGAAGAAGCTGTCGTAGTTTAGGAGGTGTTATCATGATTCATAACGAAAGTAGATTAAATGTAGCTGATAACACTGGAGCACGCGAAGTCCTAGTCATTCGCGGCTTAGGTGGCTCACGTCGCCGTTCATCTAATATTGGAGACATCGTGGTTTGTACTGTAAAAGAGTCAACACCAGGTGGAACCGTTAAAAAAGGTGAAGTTGTTAAAGCAGTTATCGTCAGAACAAAATATGGTTTACGTCGTGAAAATGGAACTTATATCCGTTTTGATGACAATGCCTGTGTCATCATCAAAGATGACAACACACCACGCGGAACACGGATTTTTGGTCCAGTGGCTCGTGAACTAAGGGATAAAAACTTCATGAAAATCGTGTCGTTAGCTCCCGAAGTACTGTAGGAGGTCTTTAAATGAGAATATTAAATGGTGATACCGTAAAAATCATCAGTGGTTCATTTAAAGGAACCGTTGGTGAAGTAATCAAAGTCAACCCTAAAAAAGAAATGGTTATGATTGAAGGCGTTAACTTACAAAAGAAACACCTTAAACCTAGCCAAGGAAATCCTGAGGGTGGCATTATCGAAAAAGAAGGTTGGATCCACGTATCGAATGTTCAAATCTATGATGCTAAGAACAAACAAGCAGGACGCATCGGATACAAAGAAAATTCAAAAGGCGAAAAAGTCCGCTACTATAAAAAGAGCGGTAACTTAGTAAAGTAGGAGGGAATTCATGAGTCGTTTACAAGAAAGATACTTAAATGAGACTATACCTGCTTTAGTTAAGAAGTTTGAATATACTAGTGTCATGCAAGTACCAAAATTAGAAAAAATCGTTGTTAATATGGGAGTTGGCGACGCAATCAATAATCCTAAAGCATTAGAGGAAGCGGTTGAAGAACTAACTCAAATCACAGGTCAAAAACCTGTAATCACAAAAGCTAAAAAGTCAATTGCGAACTTCAAATTACGTGAAGGAATGTCAATTGGATGTAAAGTTACATTACGTGGTGAAAAAATGTATCACTTCTTCGATAAGTTAGTAAACATTGCTTTACCACGTGTAAGAGACTTCAGAGGAGTCAGTTCAAGTTCATTTGATGGACGTGGCAATTACACTTTAGGTGTTAAAGAACAACTTATCTTCCCGGAAATTAACTATGATAAAGTCAACCGTTTACGCGGAATGGACATTGTCATTGTTACAACAGCTGAGAATGATAATGAAGGACATGCTTTATTACAAGAATTAGGCATGCCATTTACCAAGAGAGCAGGAGGACAATAATCATGGCAAAAAAAGCAATGATCAATAAACAACAAAGAAAACAAAAATTCAAAGTCAGAGAATATACACGTTGTTCACGTTGTGGCCGTCCTCACTCTGTTATCAAAAAATACGGAATTTGTCGTATCTGCTTCAGAGAATTAGCTTATAAAGGCCAATTACCTGGGGTTAAGAAGGCAAGTTGGTAGACCTAAGGAGGCCAAAACATGAATATGACTGATCCAATTGCTGATATGCTAACTCGTATCCGTAATGGGCTTCAAGCTCGTCACGAAACTGTTGATATACCAGCTAGTAAAGAAAAAATAGAAATTGCCCGTATCTTAAAAGAAGAAGGATTTATCCTTAACTATTCTGTCAATGGTGATGTTAAGAAAACAATGACTGTTGAATTAAAATATGGACCAAATCGCGAAAAGATTATCTCTGGATTAAAGAGAATCTCTAAACCAGGCCTACGGGTCTATGCCAAAGCAAATGACTTACCACGTGTTCTAAACGGACTTGGTGTCGCAATCATTTCTACTTCAAGTGGATTAATGGTAGACCGTGATGCTCGTAAGAACAATGTCGGTGGCGAAGTTATTGCCTACATTTGGTAATCAGAAAGAGGAATAGAAATGTCACGTATCGGAAATAAGGCGATTACCATTCCATCTGGTGTTGAAATTGATATTAAAGATGGTAATGAGGTGACGGTCAAAGGTCCTAAAGGAACTTTATCTCGCACCTTCAGACCAGAATATGAATTAAAAATCGAAGATGGGGTGCTAACAGTTATTCGCCCAAATGATGAAAAAGAAACAAAACAAATTCACGGAACAACTCGCTCATTATTAAACAATATGATTGAAGGGGTTCACGAAGGATTTAAAAAAGAATTAGATATCGTTGGGATTGGGTACAGAAGTTCAATTCAAGGATCAAAACTAGTCCTACAAGTTGGATACTCTCATCCTATCGAATTTGAAATTCCATCAGACTTAGAAGTGAAAGTAGACAAAAATACTCACATCACAGTTGAAGGAATTGACAAACAATTAGTTGGTGAATTTGCCGCTAATGTCCGCGCTACACGTAAACCTGAACCATATCTTGGTAAAGGAATTCGTTACACAGGTGAACATGTCCGTCGTAAAGAAGGTAAGACGGGTGCTAAGAAATAGAAGGGATCTAAGTTATGCTTAAAAAATTAGATAGAAATGCAAAACGTGTCAAAAGACACCAAAGAATGCGTAATAAAATAAGTGGAACTCCAGAACGTCCTCGTCTTAGCGTTTACCGTTCAGGCCTTCACATTTACGCTCAATTAATTGACGATGTAAATTCAAAAACACTAGCAAGCGCTAGCTCATTAGCACTTAAACTTGAAAAAGGTGGAAATGTTGAAGCCGCAAAACAAGTTGGAGAAGCAATTGCTAAGGAAGCTCAAAAAGTTGACATCAAATCTGTTGTGTTTGATCGTTCTGGTTACCTCTATCACGGACGTATTAAAGCACTTGCCGAAGCTGCTCGTGAAGCAGGCCTAGAGTTTTAGAAGGGATAGATTATGACACAAGATCGTAGAAACAATAGAAGAAGATTTCAACAAGAACAAGAATTCGAAGAGCGTGTCGTCACCATCAACCGTGTCACAAAGGTTGTTAAAGGTGGACGTCGCTTCAGATTCTCAGCATTAGTTGTTGTTGGAGATAAAAAAGGTCGCGTAGGATTCGGATTAGGTAAAGCTAATGAAGTACCTGACGCAATCAGAAAAGCGGTAGAGAACGCTAAGAAAAACATTATTAATGTGCATATTATTAACAATTCAACGATTCCACATCCAGTTCAAGGAAAATACGGTGCTGGTGAAGTTCGCTTAATCCCTGCCTCAGAAGGGACAGGAGTTATTGCGGGTGGAGCAATCCGTGTGGTCTTAGAACTTGCTGGAGTTAACGATATCTTGACTAAATGTATTGGATCAAGAACACCAATTAACATGGTTCGCGCAACCTTCGAAGGTCTTTCAAACTTAAAGACTGTTAATGAAGTTGCTAAATTACGTGAACTAAAAGTTAAAGAAGTACGATAGGAGGGTTAACCAATGAAATTACATGAATTAACTCATACTGATGGCGCTCGCACTGAGCGTAAACGTATCGGCCGTGGTCCTGGATCAGGTACTGGTAAAACAGCTGGTAAAGGACATAAAGGTCAAAATGCAAGATCTGGTGGCGGTGTTCGCTTAGGTTTTGAAGGGGGTCAAACTCCATTATTCCGTCGTTTACCTAAACGTGGATTCAAGAATATTAATCGTAAAGAATACACAATTGTTAACCTAGACACTCTTAATAAGTTCGAAGATGGAAGTGAAGTTTCTCTAGAAATCTTATTAGATGCTGGTTTAGTTAAAAAGGGCAACGATGGTCTAAAAGTTTTAGGTCAAGGCACTTTAGATAAGAAATTAGTTGTAAAAGCTACAAAATTCTCTAAATCTGCGCAAGAAGCAATCGAAAAAGCAGGTGGAAAAGTCGAGGTCCTGTAGATGATTAAGACCTATGTCGATCTCTTTAAAAATCCAGAGATTCGAAAAAAAATATTATTTACTGCATTAGCCATGTTGGTCTTCCGTTTAGGAGCACAAATTACTGCTCCAAACGTTAATGAATTCCAACTTACTGCAGGCGCTAGTAACTCAATCATCGATATGATGAACTTACTAGGTGGTGGGATGCTACAAAGATTCTCCATCTTTGCATTAGGAGTTGGGCCATACATTACGGCATCAATTGTTTTCCAATTGTTAGCCATGGATGTTATCCCATACTTCACTAACCTTCAAAAAGAAGGGGAACAAGGTCGTAAGACTTTAGATCGATACACACGTTATTTAGCTGTTATCTTAGCATTTGTTCAATCAATTTCAATGTTGTATGCAATGAATGCAGGTAACCCTGGTCTGATGTTAGACCCAACCATTAGTGGCTATTTCTCAACAGGATTAGTAATGGCTGCTGGGTCCATGTTCTTACTTTGGTTAGGTGATCAGATCACTAAGAAAGGTATTGGAAATGGAACATCCCTCATTATCTTTGCGGGGATCGTCTCAAGTTTACCAACAACTTTCTCTTCAGTATATAACTCATTATTGGGTGCTGGATTCACCGTTGGTGGTTTCCTAAATTACTTGTTATTTATCTTAATTTACGTCCTAATCATTATCTTAGTTATCTTTATGACTCTTGCTGAACGTCGTATTCCAATTCAATATACTTCTAGTTCACTTGTTCAAAGAAAATCAGATAAAAACTATTTACCATTGAAGATTAACTCTGCATCAGTTATTCCAGTTATCTTTGCTAACGCAATTATGACGGCACCTGTCACAGTCTTAAGTTTCTTCAATAATCAAGGCGCTCGCAATGCTTATACCTTCTTAAATGATTTACTCAGTTTACAATCATTTAGTGGATTACTGATTTATTCAGTATTAATTGTCTTCTTTACCTTCTTCTATACCAACTTACAAGTTGATCCTAAGAAGATTTCAGACAATCTACAAAAGAATGGTTCCTATGTCGTTAGTATTCGACCAGGTGAAGCAACTCGTAAGTATGTTTCAACTGTACTCAATCGTATTACTGTCTTAGGTGCAGCCTTCCTCTTGTTCATTGCTTTATTACCACATATTATTCCTATGATTTCTGATGTTCCAGCAGCTGTCTCAGTGGGTGGTACAGGGATTATCATTGTAGTAGGTGTTGCCTTAGAGACAATGAAACAATTAACTTCTCAAATGACTTCACGTCGTTATACAGGATTTAAGAGAGGTAGAGCGTAGATGAATATCTTAATTATGGGTGTTGCCGGCTCAGGTAAAGGTACTATGGCTGAATATATTACTCAACATTATGGTATTCCTCATATTTCAAGTGGGGAAATGTTTAGAACTTCGATTCGTCGAGGAACCTCACTTGGATTACTCGCTAAGCAATACATTGATCATGGACTATTAGTTCCTGATGATGTCACCATTCAAATGATTCGAGATCGTTTATCTCAACCAGATTGTGCGAATGGTTATCTCTTGGATGGATTTCCAAGAACCATGATTCAGACTGGTGCATTCGAGAAATTAATCGATGACACCTCTCTAGAATTAGATAAAGTTATTAACTTGAATGTTGATTTTTATGTATTAGAAGAAAGAATCACAGGTCGTCGCTTATGTGAAGACTGTGGAGCAATCTATAATATTCATAATCATCAACCTAAAGTTGAGGGAGTCTGTGATGTATGTGGAGGGAATCTCTATCAACGCTCAGACGATACAACTCAACAATTAGAAATTCGTATTAAAGAATACGAACACTTAACAAAACCTGTAATTGATTTCTATATTGGTAAGGGTGATGTTATACAAATTGATGCCTCTAAAGAAGTGCCAGAAGTCTGGGCACAGCTAAAACAAGCATTGGAGGAAATCGATGATCACTAATAAATCTGCTAGAGAAATTGAATTAATGAGACAAGCCGGGTGGATTGTTGCTAAAACACTCGAAGTCGTAGAACCTTATATTAAACCGGGCGTTAGCACGTATGAACTTGATAAAATCTGTGAAAAGACAATTCGTTCATATGATGCTACCCCAAGTTTTAAGGGGTACCAAGGTTTCTCAGGCTCGATTTGTTCCTCAGTCAATGAAGAGTTAGTTCATGGCATTCCAAGTAAGAGTGTTATTCTCAAAAGTGGTGATATTATTACCATAGATGTGGGTGCTAATTACAAAGGATATCATGGCGATGGCGCATGGACATTTGCTGTGGGAGAAGTTAGTGATGAAGCGAAACAGTTGATGCAAGTAACTCATGATGCCTTGTATAAAGGAATTGAACAAGTTGCACCAAATGTTCATCTAGGGACTGTGTCTCATGCGATTGGATCTTATATCAAACAATTTGGTTATGGAATTCCAATGGATTACACAGGACATGGCATAGGTAGAAATCTTCATGAAGATCCAGCTATTTTCAATGATGGTCAGCCTAATAAAGGAGTTCTTCTGAAAGAAGGAATGACTATCTGCATTGAACCAATGGTTCAAGCCGGTAAACCGTTCACTAAAGTTTTGCGTGATAATTGGACTGTAATTAGTAAAGATAAGTCGTTAACGGCTCATTATGAACACACAATAGTTGTCACAAAAGATGGCTGTGAAATTCTAACAACTACTAACAAACAGGAGGAACATTAATGGCAAAACAAGACGTTATTGAAATGGAAGGGGTCATCGTCGATACACTTCCTAATGCTCAATTTAAGGTAGAATTACCTAATGGACACGAGATCTTGGCTCACGTTTCTGGTAAAATCCGTATGCATTACATTCGCATTTTACCAGGTGACCGTGTCACGGTGGAAATTTCCCCGTATGATTTAACACGTGGCCGCATTACATTCAGACATAAATAGTTAAAGGAGAAAACACAATGAAAGTTAGACCATCAGTAAAACCTATTTGTGATAAATGTCGCGTCATTAAACGTAAAGGTCGCGTCATGGTAATTTGTGAAAATCCTAAACACAAACAAAGACAAGGATAAGAAGGAGAAAAAATTATGGCTCGTATAGCAGGAGTGGATATCCCACGTAATAAACGTGTTGAAATTTCCCTTACTTATATTTATGGTATCGGATTATCAACATCACAAAGTATTTTAGAACAAGCAGGAATTGATAGAAATATTCGCGTTAAAGATTTAAGCGATGAACAAGTTAACGAAATTCGTAATGTCGTTAACACAATTAGAACTGAAGGGGATCTTCGCCGTGAAGAATCATTAAACGTTAAGCGTTTAATGGAAATCGGTTCATACCGTGGAATTCGTCACCGTCGTGGACTTCCAGTTCGTGGACAAAGAACAAGAACCAATGCACGTACTCGTAAGGGACCAAGACGTACGGTCGCTAATAAGAAGAAATAGGGGGTACTAATAATGGCAAAACAACAAAAAGGTAGAACGACTCGTAGACGTCGTGCCCGTAAGAATATTGCGAAAGGTGTTGCGCACATTCATTCAACATTTAACAACACCATCGTGACTATCACTGATGAAGCAGGAAATGTTGTTGCTTGGTCAAGTGCTGGTGCACTAGGATATAAAGGATCTCGTAAATCAACTCCATTCGCAGCACAATTAGCTGGTGAAGCTGCAGCAAAAGCAGCAGTTGAACATGGGATGAAATCAGTAGAAGTTTCCGTTAAAGGACCTGGTCCTGGACGTGAAGCAGCTGTTCGTTCATTACAAACGGCAGGGTTAGATATTAGTGTTATTAATGACAACACACCTATTCCACATAATGGATGTCGTCCACCAAAACGACCTCGTGGATAATTAATGCCAATTAAATTTGTAAATGGAGGGAATAGTTATGCAACAATTTGAACGTGCTACATTTGAAATCATCGCCAAAGATGAACAGAATAATTATGGAAAATTTGTCATTGAACCTCTCGAAAAAGGGTTTGGTAATACTTTAGGAAATGCATTAAGAAGAGTTCTTCTTTCTTCACTTCCAGGTGCTGCTGTCTACTCTTTAAAAATTGATGGAGTTCAACACGAATTCTCTTCATTGCCTGGCGTTAAAGAAGATGTCACTGAAATTCTTCTTAACGTTAAGGATTTAATTCTAACTATTGATGATGATGATGAGACACATACCTTACGTGTGTCTGAAAAAGGTCCAAAGGTTGTTAAAGCAAGTGATATAGTACTTCCAGCCGGAGTGAAAGTGATCAATAAAGATTTAGTCATCGCAAACCTTGCTGAGGGCGGAACTTTAGAGATGGAAATGAAAGCTCACAATGGTCGTGGATATGTTTCACAGGTTACTAATAAAAACTTGTACAAAGAACTATCTCAAGGATTTGGCACCATCTATACTGATTCGATCTATACCCCAATTAAACGTTGTGCTTATCAAGTAAGTCCAACTCGTGTTGGGACAAACACTCAATTTGATTCATTAGAAATCGAAGTGTGGACCGATGAGTCAATCAAACCACAAAAAGCTTTAGCATTAGCTTCGAAAATTCTAAGTGACTACTTCTCATTAATTATGGAATTAGAAGAAAACTTAGTAGAAGATGAATCGATTATTAAAGAATCTGTGGAAGGATCTGAAAAACCAAAAGCAACAATGATGATTGAGGACTTAGACCTATCTGTCCGTTCATACAATTGTCTAAAACGTGCTGGTATTCAAACAGTAGAAGAATTAACTCAAAAAACTGAAGATGAAATGATGAAAGTCCGTAACTTAGGAAAGAAATCATTAAAAGAAGTTAAAGATAAATTAGATGACTTGGGCCTTACATTTAAAGGTGACCAAAAGTAAAGAGGAGGAACACAGATGAGAAATCGTAAACTAGGTGTTGATTCAGCACACCGAAAAGCAATGTTACGTAACCTAGTCACATCTCTTGTGATGAATGGTTCTATCACAACGACTCAACATAGAGCGTTGGAACTACGTACTGTTGCCGATAAATTAGTGACTCTTGCGAAACGTAATGATTTGCATGCTCGTCGTCAAGCAGCTCAAATCTTATTTAATGTCAAAGATGATGAAGGTCAAACAGCACTTCAAAAACTCTTTGATGAAATCGGACCTAAGTACACTGATCGCAGTGGTGGGTATACAAGAGTAAACAAAACAGTTCAACGCCGCGGAGACGGGGCGCCAATGGCTGTAATTGAATTTGTCTAAGAGCGGTCTAGTACCGCTTTTTTTCTATGGATTTAAAGAAATTTAGAATCGAGTGTAAAAACAAACACTACCCCATTATGGAAGATGAGTCACTCGATAAAATCATTGAATATATTAAAGATGGGGATCAAATACTAGAAATTGGCGCCTGTGTTGGCTATTCAAGCATTTACATTGCCAGCCACAAACAAGTAGACATCATTACCATTGAGCGTGATGATCTTCGAGCAATGGAGGCGAAACAAAATCTAGCAGATTATGATCAAATAGAGCTTGTCAATATCGATGCTTTAGAATATACACCAAATAAACAATTTGATGTTATTATCTTTGATGCGGCCAAAGCTCAAAACTTAAAATTCTTAGATCGGTTTTTACCATACTTAAAAGAATCCGGACTAATCTTTGTTGATAATGTTCATTTTCATGGTTATGTCAAAAATCCAGAATTAATTAAGCATCAAAAGAATAAATATTCAATGGTTATGAAGATGAGACAGTTTATTGAAACTGTCCAAAATGATACAAAATATAGTACTGAAATCTTTGATGTTGGAGATGGAATCTTAAAGATAAGCTTGTAAAAAGTCTCCAATCAGTTAGTTAATCGCTTTTAAGTGGTCATAGAGTATGTTAAAATATTCGTAAGAAAGTGAGGACTACAATATGAAAAAATTATTAGGATTAGCTGCTGCAGCAGGAATTGGTTATTTAGCTTATAACGAGTATAATCGTCGTAAAGAAGCAGGTGATGAATTCATTCTCAAATTAGATAGTCAAATTCATAATCTAATTGATGATGTTGGAGCACACATTGATTCAGTACTTGCTAATGTAGAAACAAAACTTGAAAAAGTTGAAAGAGAAGTTGCTGAGCAAGTTGAAGAACTTTAATCTATAACATTATAGTTAAAGGCGAAATGACAATCAGAGATGATTGTCATTTTAGTGAGAAGAGGTAGTAATGGCACAAATTGAAGTAAGAGATTTAGTCTTCACTTATGAACCTGAAGAAACAGATAAAACCATTAAAGGAATTAGTTTCAGCATTGAAAAAGGAAGCTATACAACCATTATTGGTCATAATGGTTCGGGTAAATCCACCATCGCCAAGTTATTGGTTGGTTTACTAGAAAAAGAATCAGGCTCAATTAAAATAGATGGACAAGAAATAACTCAAGACAATGTCTATGACATTCGTAAAAAAGTTGCGATAGTGTTTCAAAACCCAGATAACCAATTTATTGGTTCTACGGTAAGAGATGATATCGCTTTTGGTCTTGAAAATCATCAGATTGAACCAGAAGGGATGGATTCAATTATTAACTTTTTTGCCAAAGAAGTAAACATGGAAGAATTTCTTGACCATGAACCGACCAAACTATCTGGTGGACAGAAACAACGTGTTGCCATTGCAGGAGTTTTGGCTATGGCACCCGAAATCTTAATTCTTGATGAAGCTACGGCTATGCTCGATCCTGCTGGTAAAAAAGAAATCAATGACTTAGTGCATCGCCTTCATGAGCGTCATGATATGACCATTATCTCTATCACTCACGATATTGAAGAAGTATCCATCAGTGATCAAGTAATCGTAATGAATGATGGCATCATTAAATTTGATGATGAGCCATCCGATATATTAGTTTTAGAAAAGGAATTAGTCGATATTCAACTCGATGTTCCTTTTAGTGTCAAATTAGCCAAACTTCTTTTAGACAATGGAATCGAAGTAAGTAATCCTTTAGATGAGGATTTAATTGTGGAGGAATTATGTCAATACAATTCAAAAATGTAAGTTATGAATACTCTCCTAACACTCCTTTTGCTTATTTAGCACTAAAAGATGTTAACTTAAATATTCGACAAGGTGTTATGACCGCGATTGTTGGAGCAACTGGTTCTGGAAAATCAACCCTGGTCCAACAACTTAATGCCTTATTAGTTCCTACTTCAGGTCAATTAGTTGTGGATGATAAAGTAGTTTATTCAGATCGAAAAAACACAGGCCTAAAAGCATTAAGAGAAAAAGTCGGTTTAGTTTTTCAGTTTCCTGAAGCTCAGCTGTTTGAGGAAACGATTCTAAAGGATGTTATGTTTGGACCTTTGAATTTTCAAAAAACTCCTCAAGAAGCTGAAGATCTAGCGAAGCGTGCACTAGAATTAGTCAATATTGACGAAGAACTATATGATCAATCCCCATTGGATTTATCAGGCGGACAAAAAAGAAGGGTAGCAATTGCGGGAATATTAGCACTTAACCCAGATATTTTAGTCTGTGATGAACCAACAGCAGGCTTAGATCCTCAAGGTCAAATTCAAATGATGAATTTATTTGAACGTTTCAAACAACAAGAAGGCAAGAGTGTCATACTAGTTACTCATGATCTTCAAGATGTTTTAGACTATGCCGATGATGTGGTGGTCATGCAAAAAGGAGAAGTTATCTTCCATGATTCGAAAGAGAAATTTTTTAATCAAGATGGCTTGTTGGAAGAAATACAGAATGTTTTGCCTAAAGTTATTCAATTTAGACAAGCGCTAAATAAAAAAGGATTTAATATTAGTGATTCTGTCACTACACTCGATCAATTAGTGTATGAGATATCCAAGGAGATTGACTATGAATAATATCGCTTTAGGACGCTATATTCCAGTTGACTCATGGATGCATAAGATTGATCCACGCTTTAAGTTAGTTGGCATGTTTATTATGCTGGTAGCCATCTTCTTACCAAGTGGATGGTTAGGCTATGGTTTTTTAGCCATTGTCTTAATTCTAGGGTTAATTGTCTCAAAACTAAAATTTAAATATATTTATAAATCGTTCAAACCAATGCTGTTTATGATGATTTTCTTATTAGTTATTAATGCGTTAATGTTAAGAGAAGGTCGAGTTCTATTTGAGATCTTTGGATTTAAGATTTATTCCCAAGCTTTTACTCAAACAGCTTATATTGCCATTAGACTGATTTTGATGATTACCGTTACGACTATTCTAACGGCAACGACTAAACCTTTGGATATGACCTTAGGGATTGAAGATTTATTAAAACCATTAATTCGATTTGGGGTACCAGCTCATGAAATTGCGTTAATGATATCGATTGCTTTAAGATTTATTCCGACCTTAATTGAAGAAGCACAACGTATAATGAAGGCACAATCCTCTCGTGGTGTTGATTTTGATGAGGGTAGTTTTAAAGAAAAAGTATCTGGAATTCTAAGTTTAATTGTCCCTCTCTTTGTCTCTTCTTTCCAACGAGCAGAAGACTTGGCAGATGCCATGGAGGCTAGAGGTTATGCGCCTGGGGCTAAGAGAACTCGATATAAACAACTTAAGCTTGTTCAAAGAGATTATCTGTTCTTAATCATTATGGTTGTTATTTTACTGGTTGTGATTGGACTGATGATCTATGGATAAACGTTATAAAGCCATCATAGCCTATGATGGTTCTTCTTTTATAGGCTGGCAGCGCCAAATAGAGGGATTGAGCGTTCAATCTGCCATTGAGGAGGTCTTATCTACCATGCATAAAAGGCCTGTTAAAGCGACTGCCTCAGGCCGTACCGATAAGGGTGTTAATGCCTTAGCTCAAGTCATTCATTTTGATTCAGACTTAGACCTAGATATTAAAACCTATTTAAGAGCGCTCAATGCGCAGATTCATGAAGCAATTTACTTTAAGCATTTAGAAATAGTTGATGACTCTTTTCATGCTCGTAAAGATGCGAAATATAAAATCTATCAATATCGGATAGGGATAGGGGAAGTGGATATCTTTAAGCGTCACCAAGTCTTTTATACACAAAAGAAATTAGATCTTGATCGTCTTAAAGAAGCGTCTCAAGTATTTGTTGGGACTCATGATTTTTCTTCTTTTAATACTAATAGTAAAGAAGAGATGCCCAATCAAATTAGAACTATCTATAAGGTGGATGTTACATTAGAAGAGGATGAAATCAAGATTACATTTATTGGTTCTGGTTTTATGCGCTATATGGTTCGAATGATGACCCAGACCTTAATGGAAGTGGCGAATGGAAAACTCTCAGTGAATGATTTATTAGGTATTTTAGAAGCTAAAGATAAGACATTAGTTAGTTATTTAGCTAAACCTCAAGGCTTAACGCTCTTAGAAGTAGGATATGTTGATTATCAAAATAAATAACACTTGTGATATAATTTCAAAAAGTAGAAAACTTTATGAAAAAAATGTTTATCTTACTTGTGTCATTATTAATGATTAGTGCTTGTAATCAAGCTGATTCAACTCAAGTATCAAACCTTGAATATATCGAATGCTTTATCGATGGTGAGAATAATTCTGGCGCTTATTCTCAAGAATATATTTTAATTAGTTATGATCCAGATGATGAAGATGTCATCGTAACACATGAAACTTTAGAAAACTGGCATTATACCTATGAGATTGATCAGAATGTGGTTTCAGAACAAGGCAAAGAGCTGAGCGATTTCTTTTCGACCCTTAAGGGTGTTAGTTATCAACTTCATACTGATAAATACCTCTTACAACAAACATTAGCTTATGATTATAGAGAGACTGATTTTCAACAATTGGTCGATGAAGAACAAATAGAAAGAACAATTACTGGGCATATCCCTGATTATATTTCGGTAGAATTAGCTCAATCAGATTACACCTCTCAAGGCTATCACTGTCAAAAGCTGCAGGATGAGTCAACATCCTTAAAGAAGGAAATGATTTATCCAGACTTTAATTCGGATGGATCACAAATGCTTGAGAATTTACCGATTGAATATGCTGCGGATATGAGCGACCCATATAATGATGCTAGTATTAAGCGTGAGGATGCGATCTTAATTACTTGTGTCTATGAGGATCCTAACAATTCAGACCTAGAAAACATCACGACCATTGAGGGACATGTCGATAGGGATTTAGTGTATGACATAATTAGTCATGAGGAGTTTGCGCTAATGACACATGTGGAGACGGTGGTATTGATGTAAAGGGTTGAGATTAAAGAGTCTATAAAGAAGAATACGAAATGCCAATATCTTAGGCACAACAGGAAAGC
>CAYFSJ010000003.1:0-66275 GCA_964345765.1 uncultured Erysipelothrix sp. | reverse complement strand
TGAAGCGGCCATCCGCGCCAAAGTCCAATGTTATTTTGGATACCCAATCACCCCAGAAGAAAGTGATGTTAAAGCTATCTCAATGAAAGGGGATGCAACCCGAGTCAATATGTTAATTCTAGGTGCTTTTGTCGAAAAAACAAAAGTGCTCCAACATGAAACACTTTTAAAATTAATTAATAAACAATATCAAGGGGCAGCCTTAGAACAAAATCTAGCTGCTTATCATGAAGGCCAATCCTTATTTCTTTGAAGGATTGGCTAATTTCATGTCACCACTATGAATCCAACCTAGTTTTCTCATGCTCACAGCAATTGTCCAAGCTAAGATTGCAGGTAGGATAAAGTGCATAAAAGCAATTTGAAATAAGACAGAAGGACTAGAACCCATGACCTCAATCATGGCCACTTGTCCAACTAAACCAGACGTTCCCATACCTGCACCAATCGCATTTGACTCCATCCCTAAAACCGTCGTAGAGATTGGACCAAGGATCGCAGAAGCAATAATGGCAGGTAACCAAATAAGAGGCTTCTTAATAATATTAGGTACTTGTAGCATCGATGTCCCAAGTCCCTGAGATAAAAGTCCACCCCATCCATTTTCTTTAAAACTCGCAACAGCAAAACCAATCATATTGGCACAACAGCCAACTGTGGCAGCACCTGCCGCTAAACCAGTCAGGTTTAAAGAAATTGAAAGTGCGGCGGAACTAATAGGTAAAGTAAGTATCATACCCATCAGTACTGAGACGATGATCCCCATCGTAAATGGATGTAATGTTGTGGCTGTATTTATGACTTCTCCTAGAGCACTCATAAATGCTACAATATAAGGGCCGATTACAATTCCAACAAAGCCACCACTAATGATGGTAACCATTGGAATTAGGACAATGTCGACCTTGGTTTTACCAGATAAGCGGTTTCCAATTTCAGCCGCTACCCATGCCGCAATCAGTGCGCCTACTGGCTCACCTGCTACGGCAGTTCCATCGAGTTGGAATGTTCCAGCACCTATGGCACCAACAGCCACTAAGGATGCTAAGACAAGGGGAGTAGAACCTAGAGAATAGCCAACGCCAATCGCAATGGCTGGTCCCATAACTTTTTGGGCCATTGTCCCAAAGGTGATTAAATCTTCAAAGTTACTAAAGATACCAATTTGTCGGATTATTAAACCGATGAGTAAACTTGAAAAAAGGCCCCAGGCCATTCCGTTTAACACTTTAATGATGTAATCGCGTATTTTTAACATAAAGAACCTCACAATCAACTAACAAAGATTATAAACCAACGAAGGAGAAAGATAAATGATTATTGGATGTGTAAGAGAAGTAAAAGATGATGAGTATCGAGTTGGGATTAACCCTGAATCAGCCAAAGCGTATTTAGATGCTGGTCACACTGTCTTAATTGAGACAAATGCTGGAGTTGGCTCAGGCTTTACTAATGAAAAGTATCAAGAGATTGGTTGTCAAATTGTTGAGACTGCCCAAGAAGTCTGGGAAAAGGCTGAAATGATGATCAAGGTTAAGGAACCTGCTAAATCGGAATATAAACTCTTAAAAGAGAACTCGATTCTATATACTTATTTGCATTTAGCTGCAGATAAAGAATTAACACAGAAGATGGCAGAGAAAAAAGTGATAGGGGTCGCCTATGAAACAGTTCAATATCCTGGTGAAGATTTACCTCTATTAAAACCAATGAGTATGATTGCTGGTCGATTAGCCACACAACAAGGGGCTAAATACTTAGAAAAAACCTATGGTGGCAAAGGGATGTTATTATCAGGCTTAATTGGTAGTCAACCATCCGACGTAGTGATTGTTGGATCAGGAAATGTGGCCACTGGAGCCATTCTACTAGCTTATGGCATGGGTGCTAATGTTCATGTTGTAAGTACCGATGCGAAACAACTTGAGGCTATTTCCGCAAGTTATCCTGATCGTTTAACAATTCATAAGAGTACTCGTGAAAACATTGAAAAACTAATCGTTAATGCAGACTTAATCATTCTTTCAGCATTAGTGGCTGGAGCCAAAGCACCGACAATTATTACTAGAGACATGTTAAAAATGATGGAACCAGGTACTGTGATTGTTGATGTTGCGGTTGACCAAGGTGGAAACTCTGAGACAACCCGTCCAACAACCCATCATGATCCAATCTACATTATTGATGATGTGGTTCATTATTGTGTATCTAATATGCCAGGGGCTGTTCCAAGAACGGCGACTTTAGCACTAAATCATGCGACATTAAAATTTGGTTTAGAAATCGCCAACAAAGGAATTGTTCAAGCGGCCAAAGATGATAAAGCAATTTATAATGGGGTGAATACCTATGATGGTCATATTGTCTATGAGGGAGTTGCGACAGCACATAATTTAGAATTTGTTGAGCTAGACTCACTTATTTAGCTTTAGAATATTGGGCTAAACGTTGTTGGCCTTCCAATTTTTGAATGTCAGTAATATCAGAGGAGACTTCTAAAACTCCTCTGTATTTTTTATGTTGATCTCTAAGGGCGAAATATTCGATTAAGATTTTACGTCCCTTAAAGTCAATCCAAAAGGAAGCTTTATCTTGAAGACCCGCTCTAAAGGCCTCAACAATTTCTAAGACAACATCAACTGATTGAGGTGGATGGCAGTTTTTAACATCACGACCAATGACAGCACTTGATCGTGGAAAAATACGATCTTTAGGACGAGTAAAATAGCGAACTTTGTTGTTTTCATCGACATAGGTCATATCTAATTCAAGGGTGTTAAAAATCATTAGAATCTCATCTAAGCGTAAATGACCGGTTGACGTGGATAAAAGGTCATCTGAGAAAGTATAACTGAGGGATTCATCGTCAATTAATTTTATTTCTTTATTATACATTGCCCCAGGATATTCTTTGGCTTGATAGGCTAAAACATTCCACTCTTTTTTAGTTAGGACATTCATGGCTGCTGGAAATAAGATATTTTCTTCTTTATGAATTAGACCTAACATATCAAAGAATAGTTTTGAGATAGACTCGATGATTACTTGGTTATTAGTTTCTTTGTTTTCTAGAAGCTTAATATTATGGTCGATTGAGTCTTTTATTTCATTGTGGAGTGCCCACATAATGCTTAAGCCAGAAAACTTGTTGTCTTTTGATTCTAAAAGAGGAAACAACAGGTTTTCTTTCTTTTCATAGTGAGGATAAAAATTCTTAAGATTCTTTAAGATGTCCATCATCTCATATCGTTTGTTATGAATGTCAAGCTGTTTCATCATAGGTCTGAGTAAATCAAACTGTTTTTCTAAAAGACGGTTTTCTTTGAGGAGTTCTTGAAGGAACTGATTATTCTGATCAAATTGAGGTCTGTTTTTCTTTAAATTACCATAAAAAACATGAACCACCTTATCTAAAAATTCTAATATCTCGAGTTCATTATAATGGGAGTCTTTTAATTGAGTGAAGACCTCAAAGGCTTCTTCAGGGGTGATAGTTGATAATTCTTGTTGGTATTGTTGATAAAGCTCAGCTGGATTGGTTTCTTGTTTTTGTAAGTCAATGATGTATTGTTTAATATCCATAGTTATTCTCCTTGAATTTATTGTAACTGAAAGAAGAAAAAAGGTTAATCGTTTTTGACTAACCTTGTTGAGATAATAAGTAAATTTGATGAACCAAATCCACACAATTTTTAGTAATATCAGGACTCATCACATCTGAAGTTAAATGACCTTGATTAAGTCGGTCAATAACATGTTCTAATTCATACCTTAATTCATAATCTTCTGGATGAGATATAATCTCGCTTTCTCTATCATCATGATAATGAATGGCTAATTGTCTAGCTTTCCAGTTTTGACGAATCACAACATAACCGTTCTCAAAATAGAAACGGGTCATATCATCGGTTTGAAGACGGGTCGTTAAAGTAGCACTAACAATAATGTCATCGTATTTCATCGTGAGGGCAACTTCATCAATTGTCTTTTGATCAGAATAAGTGGACCATAGCGCATTGACATCTTGTGGTTGAGTTTCTAAGACAACATTGAGATATTCTAAAATGTAATTGGCTGATGGAATCCAAACGCCTCCTTGATGAGCTTGATGCATCCAGTGATCATCGGGATATCTTCCAGCATAGGAATTGTTCATAGAGACTTGATAGAGTTTGCCTAGTTTGTTTGATTTGATGATTTCGATTAAATCTAAAGTGACTGGTAAAAAGACTGATTTTTGAGCTTCCATTAAGAAACGATTCTTTTCTTTGGCTAACTCAAATAACTCATCGACTTCTTGTGGGTTTAAGACAAATGGTTTTTCGCCTAAGACATGTTTATTGTGGTTGAGCGCGTTTCTAATCTCTTGGGCATGTTGATCGTGAATATTGGCAACATAAATAACATCTATCTCAGGATCTTCATAAAGTTGTTGATAGCTCGAATACACTTTTGGGATATTAAACGATTGAGCTAGCTTACTGGCTTTATTGCTTAAAGAGGCGATAGCAACTACTTCTGCTTTGTTTGTACTGTTTAGAGCTCTAATAAATCGAGGTACAATACTCGAGGCACTGACGATGCCAAATCTTAATTTTTTCATACTTCTATCATAGCAGAAAAAAAAGCTCTCAGCGTGTTGAGAGCTTCTAGAATTAGGCACCCCAGTGGGAATAAGCTGTTAAGATATAATTAATTAAGAATAATGCTGTTGAAACCCAAAGGATTGGATGAAGTTCATTTGTTTTACCACGAACGACTTTCACTAAAATATAGAAGATAAATCCAAGGGCAATTCCAGTCGAGATTGAATACGCTAAGGCCATGACTACCCCCGCAAAGAAGGCTGGGATTGCTTCATCTAGGTTTTGCCAATCAATTTCCCCAAAGGCACTGAGCATCATAACCCCGACAATAATTAGGGCAGGGGCAGTTGCTGCGCCTGGTACGATACTGGCGATTGGAGCTAAGAAAGAACTTAGGATAAACATAATAGCCACGACTACGGCCGTTAATCCTGTTCTTCCACCTGCTTCAATTCCGGCAGCAGATTCAACATAAGTGGTTGTGTTTGATGTTCCTAGGATGGCTCCTACAGAAGTTCCGATGGCATCAGCGAATAAGGCTTTGTCCATTTTAGATTCAAATCCTTTAGAGGTTTCTAATTTAGCGATATCTTCATCAGAGAAGATTCCTGATCGTCTGCCTGTTCCAATAAAGGTCCCAATGGTGTCGAATGTATCGGCTAATGAGAAAGCGAAAATCATCATAAAGATTTGTAGGTAGCGTGAGCTATCGGAGAATAAACTGCCTAAACCGGTAAATGCTTGACCAAAGACAGAACCAAATTCAGCCCAAGCATCAGATAAATTAATGGTTGATTGAGTGGCTGTTGATAGATCGACGACTCCTAAAGGAATGGCGATAATTGTTGTTAATAAGATTCCAATTAAGATTGCGCCCTTAACCTTTAGTAATAATAAGATAACAATTATAATGAGTCCAATGGCAGTTAAGATGGGTTCAACAGAAGTGAATTCAGTTAAGGCTGGGACTGCTCCTGCTGGGTTGATTAATCCTGAATTGATTAATCCGATATATGCGATGAAGATTCCAATACCACCACCAATGGCGTGTTGTAGTGATTCTGGGATTGAAGCAATAATTTGTTTTCTGATTCTTGTTACAGTAATTAAGATGTTGATTACACCACAAATAAAGACCATGGCTAAGGCTTCTTGCCAGGTGTATCCTCCAAACATAACGACTGTGAAAGTAAAGAATGCGTTGAGTCCCATTCCTGGGCCTAAAGCATATGGGACATTAGCGAATAGACCCATAACGAGCGTTCCGATTGCGGAAGCGAAGACAGTTGCTAAAAAGACAGCGTACCACGGGATGCCAGCCTGTGAGAGTGTGTCTGGATTAACAAACAAGATATAGGCCATTGTAAAGAAGGTTGTTAATCCTGCTAAGATTTCAGTAGAGACTTTTGTGTTGTTCTCTTTCAACTTGAAAAAACGTTCCATGTTTCCTCCTCTTTCCTTTTGTATTCCCCAAGAAAATAAAAAAGTCGGGAAGAAGCCGACATCCTTCAACCGTACTTGTCAAATCATTTAAGGTGATTTGGTAGAAACTCTACGACCATATTACGTAGATTAAAATCTTGGTTTAAATACATAGATATGTTAATTAAAAAAGATGTAGATGTCAAATGAATTTTTCACAATTGTAATTAATTCAATTTTATTACTTGAGATTTTAATCTATAATATCAATAGGAGGATTATGATAATGAATGAAATAGATAATAAAGAAATGTTAGAGAACCCTTTAAATGAAGAACAAGCATCTGTTGGAGAAAACACACCAGAAGTTGGGGAGGTTGATGTTTTTGAAATGAATCAAGCTGAAAAGACAGAAACCCTTCAAGAATATCCTGTGAATCAACCTTATGATGGACCCGAACCAGGATTAGTGGATGAGGATCGTGATCTTCATAACACCAAACATAGTGAGAAATTAGATGAAGCATCAGATGTGGATGCTGGTGACCATAAAGGTTTAGAAAACTAGAAAGAATTAGTGCTTATTAATGAAATTAGATAGACAAACACTAAAGTTTGTATTTCTATTGATTATTGGAATCATTGCGTTTAATTTTCTTTTGAATAATTTACGGGTGATTTCAGAATCATTAGGATTTATCTTTAAACTTTTAGTTCCATTTATAATTGGATCGGCTATCGCATTTATTGTTAATGTGCCGATGAAAAAGATTGAAAAGATCTTAGAAGAAGAAACTAAATTTAAACCGAATAATCGTCGGATGATTGCGCTTTTAATCGCGTTGGTCATTGTGATAGGTTTAATTGTGTTTGTCTTGTTCTTAGTGGTACCGGCATTTATTAAAGCATCTTTTGATGTCTTTAATGCTTTGCCTGGATTACTTCAAAATGTTTCTGAACAATTAACGGATTGGTTTAGTCGATCACCAGAACTTCAAGATCAAATCATTAATATTGAAGAAACTTGGTCGGGCATGTTAAAAGACTTTGCTGGTAATTTTACCAATTCAATGTCTGCTGTGGTTAATCGTATCTTTATCTTATTGACAACGACCATTAGTACTATCTTTAATTTAGTGGTTGGGTTTGTCTTTGCGATATATATCTTATTGTCAAAGGAACGCTTAAAGAGACATTATCGAAAGATTTTATTTGCGGCATTGCCGGTTGAAAAAGCAAATTATGTTTTAGATTTTGGGACATTGACCAATCATATCTTTACTCAGTTTTTAACGGGTCAGGTTGTGGAGGCCTTTATCAATGGTCTACTATTCTTTATTGGGGCAATCATTTTTAGGTTCCCATATGGAATCGTTATTTCAGTATTGATGGGCTTTACAGCATTGATTCCTTATTTTGGTGCTTTTATTGGAAGTTTTATTGGTGCAGTCTTAATTGCGAGTCAATCAATTCCGATGGCATTCTTCTTTTTAATCTATTCGGTAATTATTCAACAAATTGATGGAAATATTATTTACCCACGTGTGGTGGGAGATCAAATAGGACTACCTGCTATTTGGGTTTTATTTGCGGTAACTATAGGTGCCAGTTTATGGGGCTTAGTTGGTATGGTGGTGATGGTTCCATTTGTTTCGGTGTTCTATGCTTTAATTACGATGTGGATTAATCGAAGATTAGAGGATAAGCGGATTAATATAGATCAGATGGAGGCTAGGAAGTTGGGTCGTCTCTTCCCTAAAAGAGATGGCTCACACGATGATCATACAATCTAGAAGATGACTAAAGTGTCATGTCTAATTGTGTGGTTGTCATGTATAATAACTATTAATCAAAGGGGGGTAGTTCTATGCGTCGTAAACCATTCATTTTTAGAACAGTGAAGAGTTTACTTGCGGTTGCCCTCTTTTTTCTTGTTACAGTTCAATGGATTTTCATTCCGGTGAGAATTGTGGGTCATTCAATGCATCCGACTCTTGAAAATCATCAGGTTGGTTTAACTTTTATAATAGGGAAACAATTTGGGATTGAGCGTTTTGATGTGGTAACGGTTGAAATCAATGGGGAAGCCATTATTAAACGAGTAATTGGATTGCCTAATGAAACGCTGGAGTATAAAGATAATAAACTCTATATTAATGATGAGGTGGTTGAGGAGCCTTTCTTAGATACTAAATATAAGGAAGATGTTGAAACTAGGACTGAATTGCCTTTTACTTATCGTTTGAAAAAGGTACAATTAAAGCAAGATGAATATTATTTAATGGGAGATAATCGTCCTCGTTCACAGGACTCTCGTTTTTTTGGTCCGATAAAGGAAGAAGAAATAATGTCAAAAGGATTTATGCCTTTATATATGGATGATTAACTCTAGGAAGGGTTGACATGGATAATAGCGAATTTAGATATGATATGTTGAAGAATATGGCTTTTAATGAAGATGATCCAATTATTTTGGCTCAGCTTCGTGGCTATAAAGAGTTTACGACTTTATATGAATCGGCTATTCGCGAAATAAGAACAAAGATTACTAATTTAGAAGAAGAATTTGCTTATAGGTTTGACCATAAGCCTATTCATCATGTTGAGACAAGGCTAAAAGATTCGATGAGTATTGTTAAAAAGCTTACTCGTCGAAATATTGATGTCTCAATGGAGAATGCAATTAAGTATCTTGATGATATTGCAGGGATACGTATTGTTTGTCCTTATGTTGATGATGTCTATCTGGTGAGTGAATTATTATTGGCACAGGAGGGTATCCGCTTAATTCGTCAAAATGATTATATAAGGAAGCCTAAGGAAAATGGCTATCGATCTGTACATATTGTGGTTGAGGTTCCTATTTTTACGACTGTAGGACGGAAAAATATCCGGGTTGAGATTCAATTGAGAACGATTGCGATGGATTTTTGGGCGTCCTTAGAACATGACATCCGCTATAAACGAATGGAGAATGAAAATCGTGAAGATTTGCTACTTCGTTTGAAGTTAGTGGCACAGAAGATTCACACCCTGGATAAAGAGATGATGCAAATCTTTCATGATTCTAGGTTCATTGATGAAAACTAACAATTTATGAAAATATTTTCATAAAAAACTTTCTGAAAATATTTCATTTTTATTTGACATCTGAAAATCACATCTTTATAATGGGTACATACAGAAAAACTGTATTTTCATACAAGGAGGACAGATATGAAATTACTTAAAACTCTGTTGGCGCTCTTGTTGGCATTATTCTTAGTTGTTGGTTGTACAACTCCAACTACTGAAGATACGCCTCCAGAAGATGACACAACAGAAACAGAACCAGATGAAACTGACGGCGAAGATGAAACTACTGGAGAACAAGCTCCAAGTGATACTTTAGTTGTTGGTACCGGTGGTGAACTTAATGGTCACTATTACGCTGGTGTAACAAACTCTGCTTATGATAAATGGGTTCGTAACCTACTTTGGGACTATGGAACTTATCTATCTGATGAAGGTGGACAATTCGTTCTAAACGAAACTGCATTCGAAGAACCTGAAATTACTGAAAATGAAGATGGGTCTAAGACTTATACATTTACAGTTAAAGAAGGTATCAAATGGTCAGATGGCCAACCAATTACTGCGAAAGACTATGTATTTGGAATGCTATTTGATGCATCTCCTGAATGGTTTGCTGCTGGGGCATCACTTTCAAGTTCATCTTACAGTGACTTAGTGGGCCAAAGTGCTTATCAAAAAGGTGAAACTGATGTATTTGAAGGTGTTGCTTTAGTTGATGAAAATACATTCTCTGCAACTATTGCTGCTGACAAACTTCCTTACTTCTATGAGTTGGCAAGTGTATCTATTGGAGCTTCTCCAATGCACCGTTTCTCACCAAATCTTGATGTTGATGTAAACAAATTAGTTGTTGCTGAAGGACATGAACTTTCTGAAGAAGATATTGCTGCTTATGTTGAAGGTCTAGAAGCTCAAATTGGAACTCTAGAAGAAACTAAAGCTGGTTATACAACTGAAATCGAAGGTGCAGAAGCTGCACTAGAAGAAGCAATTGCTAAAGCTGAAGAAAATGGCGAAGAATATGATCCTACTGAAGATCAAGCAGAAATTGATGGCCTAAAAGCTGCACTTCCTGCTAAAGAAGCTAAAGTTGATGCTGATGTTGCTTATCTACGTGGTAACATCGCTGTAGCACAAGAAGACAGTGCTGCTGCAGTTGAAGAATATACTGCTTATCGCGACTATCAACAAACACTTCTTGATGCTGAACAAGCTAAAGATGAACCTAAGGAAAGCACAGTTGCTGGTTTAGAAGCAACTATCGCTGAAATGGACGAAGAAATTGCTGCAGTTGAAGCTGGTACTAAACAACTTGATGCTGCTAAGACAATCCTTCGTGGTAACGCATTCGAAGTATTTGAAAACTTCGTTGAAAATCCAGATGTAACTTCTGGTGCTTACAAATTCTTAGTATTTGAAAACCAATCTGCTACTGTTGAATTAAACCCAGAATATGCTGGTGACTTCCGCGGTAATAAACCTACTATCCAACGTGTTCAAGTTCGTAACGTAAACGAAGACTTAGATGTTGACTTAGTGTTAAGTGGCGAAATTGATATCGCTCCTGGTGTAATTGAAGAAGAGAAAATCCAAAAAGCTGAAGCTTCTGATGAAGCAGTCTTAGTAAGTTACCCTCGTAATGGTTACGGAGTACTTGCGTTTAAGACAGCTAAAGAACCTGTTAACCACAAAGAAGTACGTCAAGCTGTTGCTTACTTAATGGATAGACAAGCAATCATCGATGGAACTTCTGGTGGATACGGTGTTGTTGGACAAGGTCACTATGGTCTTGCACAATGGATGTATACAATGAAGGGTGAAGAATTCCTTGATGCTGTTGATGAGCGTGGAACTGCTTACGCCCTAAACGAAGATAAAGCTAATGAATTATTAGACCAAACTCCATATATTTATGAAGCTGATGGAACAACTCCTTGGGATGCTGCTAAAGCTGCTGAAAAAGCTGCTGCTGATGGCGAAAACTTCAACTACTGGAGACATGATGAAAATGGACGTGTATTAGAAATTAACCAAGGTGGAGCTTCTGCTGCCGTCCTTAACGTTATTGCTGGTCAAATGCCTGCAACTGCACGTTTAGCTGGTATGAAATATACTACTCAATTAATTGATTTCAACATCTTATTAACTGAGTACTATAACTTAGGTGGAATTGCACCTGAAGACTTAACTTACCACGCATTCTCATTAGGTACTTCATTCACTGCTATCTATGACCCTTACTATTCTTACCATAGTTCAATGGTAGGTACTGGTAATAACAATACTGACACAGCTAATCCTGAAGCTGACCGTTTAGTTACTGAACTAAGACAAATCAGTGCGCAAGATCCAGATGCATATGCTGAGAAATGGTTAGAATGGCAATTATGGTATAACGAAAACTTACCTGATATTCCTCTATATTCTTCAGAATACTTCGATATCACTAACAAACGTCTTCAAGGTCTAGAAACTACTCCTGTATGGGATTGGTCAATGGATATTGCTGACTTATCATTAAGTGAATAGAATCGTTGTAAATTAGATTTACTTAGGGAATAGGTTCAACCCTATTCCCTTTGTTTGTCTTTTTCATGAAATTGCTCTTTAAATTTTGTAATAAATACTATAGAATAAAAGGAAGTTAAATTGAGATATAACTCAAATGGTAAAATCGTAACTTTGTCCGATTTTACGATTTGAGGGGTGTCTTAGCGAAAGGAGGGTAATGTAGTTAGCTTAACTACATTAATGTAAAATGCTTAAATACTTACTAAAAAGACTGATGGCATTGGTCCCTGTAGTCTTTATCATCTCCATTATCTTATTTGGGATGTTACATGCTATGCCAGGGGATCCAGTAATGCTTTTATTACCGATAGACCCGACTGGGGCGAGCACAGAGCGAGATGCAGATTTCGATCGTATCTATGCTGAGACGGCTGCTCGTTATGGTTATGACCAACCAATTCCAGTTCAATATGTGCGTTGGGTTGGAAATACTTTATCTGGTAATCTAGGATACTCAACACAATATAGCCGACAAGTAACAGAGGTTGTTGCTGGTCCGCTACGAAATAGTTTAGTTCTCAATATTGGGTCGACAATATTGGCTTTTATTATTTCCATTATCGTGGGAATTAAATCAGCCGTTAGACAAGGAAAATTGTACGATCGCTTCTGGCAGGTTATGTCCATGGTTGGTTATTCATTACCAACATTCTTTATCGCGATGATTTTAATCTTCGTCTTTGGACAAAAACTACAATGGCTACCATCTTCGAGTATGCCTCCTGGAAGCTTGTTTAGAGCTGATAATGGTACAATTGCTTATTTCCTTGAATGGATTCGAATTCTAATCTTACCAACTGTCACTTTGACCATTGGTTCGTTTGCATCGACATCACGTTATGTTCGTAATGCGATGATTGAATCATTGTCACAAGATTATATTCGTACTGCTCGTTCTAAGGGGGTTTCTGAGCGCAATGTTATTTATTCTCACGCATTTAGAAACGCGCTTATTCCTGTTGTTACAGTTGTAGCATGGGGGATTGCTGGTATGTTTGGTGGATCTGCCATTACTGAGAGAATGTTCTCCTTTAATGGAATTGGTAACTACTTAATTACTGGTGTTATGAACCGTGACTTTTCACTTGTTCTTGCGATGAACATGTTTTATACCTTAATTGCGCTTAGTGCTAACGTGGCCATGGATATTGGTTATGCCTTAGTGGATCCGCGCATTAAACTAGACTAGGAGGCGTATGATGGCTAAAGAAAAAATTATTAATAACACAGAAGCTTTAGAAAAATTTGATACGCCGATGCAGGCTGCTTTCAAAAACTTTTTTAGAAATAAATTAGCAATTGCTGGACTAGTTGTTTTTGTATCGATCTTTCTATTTGTCTTTATTGGATCTTCAATGACGAAATATGATCCATATTATGACCAAACAGTTTTAAGAAATATTAAACCTGGTTTTGGTTATCTAAACTTTCCATCTGAATTAAATGGTAAAGAAATCAAAAAGATTTCAACAGGGATTACTTTCTCTGTAGCGCTTGATACAGAAGGGGATGTTTATATGTGGGGTGTTGACTATAATGATGTTTTAAATCCTCCACAAGAAGTATTAGATCGTTTAGAAAATGAAACAATCGTTGATATTGCTGCTGGTGATAGACACGTTATTGTTTTAAATGATAGGAATGAAATCTTTGGTTGGGGCCATAACTTCTTTGGTCAAACTAGTATTCAAGAATTAATTGAAAACAAAGATGGCCATAGAGGAACTTGTCCTCCTGGTGGATGTCCAGAATCATTGACAAAAGATAATCCTGGATTAATTCTTCAAAATGAAAAAATTATAAAAATTGAGGCTGCTGACTTAATGTCTGCTGCTCTAACTGAAAATGGAAACTTAGTTATTTGGGGTGCGGTTGAAAACAACCGTATGAACCGTGTTCCTTCTGATGTACAAGGTAATATTGCTGATTTCGAATTATCGACTCAATCGGTTATCGTCTTATTAGAAGATGGCTCAGTTCGTAACTTTGGTATTAGTGGTAATATTCACCAATCTTCTTTAACTGATGAAATTAGAGCAATGGAATTTACGGATATTGCGATTACTTATCGTAATGCATTTGGTTTAACACCTGAGGGTGAAATTGTTGGTTGGGGATACAGTTTAAATCCAACGATGAATATACCTGAGTTTGAATCAAAAGTTGTTAAGATTGATGGTGGTCGTGAGCACATGGTTGCTTTATTAGAAGATGGTTCTGTGGTTACTTGGGGTGACAATGAATATGGTCAAACTAAAACACCTAACATCTCCAATGGTAAAGAAATCTTTGCTAACTTCTTCCAAACATACGCAACCACTGAGGATGATCAAGTTGAAGCTTGGGGTCATAATGGATTCCCATTAGGGGCTGATGAGCGTGGTCGTGACTTATTTGTTCGTTTATTACATGGTGGACGTATTTCGTTAACTATCGGTGCAATTGCGGTTATTATCCAAGTTACTTTAGGTTCAATCCTAGGGATGATCTCGGGGTTCTATGGTGGTCGTGTTGATAACTTGATTCAACGTATAGGTGAGATTATTGGTTCGTTCCCATTCTATCCTTTAGTTATTACGCTTTCTGCGATGTTACCGCCTGGATACCCTGCGACAACTCGAATGATCATGATTATGTTAATTTTAGGGTTTACAGGATGGCCTGGAATCTCTCGTTTAGTTCGTGGACAAATCTTACAAGAGCGTGAGAAAGACTTTGTTCTTGCTGCTAAAGCACTTGGTATTCGTGAGAGAAACATTGTTTTAAGACATATATTACCAAACGTATTAAATATCGTGATTGTTCAAGTCACTTTAGGTTATGCGAGTTCATTATTAATTGAGGCCGGCTTATCGTTCTTAGGCTTCGGTGTCCAATATCCATTCCCGTCTTGGGGTAACATGTTAACAGATGCTCAATCAGTTACGGTTATTGAAGAGTATTGGTGGAGATGGGTATTCCCAGGATTTATGGTTTTCTTAACAGCCTTATCAATTAACATTATTGGTGATGGTCTACGAGATGCCCTCGATCCAAAATCAAGTGAGAAATAGGAGGTAAATTATGCCTTTATTAGAAGTTAATAATTTACATACATATTTTACAACTCGCCGTGGTTTAATTAAGGCTGTCGATGGAGTCACATTATCGGTTGAGGCTGGTAAGACTTTGGGAGTTGTTGGTGAATCTGGTTCTGGTAAATCTCAAACAGCAATGAGTATCTTAAAACTGTTTGAACATAACCAAAAGATTCATGAAGGAGAAATTATCTTTGATGGTGAAGTGATTTCTACTAAATCAGATAAGGAATTACAGTCTATTCGTGGGAATGATATTTCGATTATTTTCCAAGAACCGATGACTTCATTAAACCCAGTCTTTACGGTTGAGCGTCAACTTTCTGAAGTTTTGATGCTTCACCAAGATATGGATAAGAAGCAAGCAGCACAACGTTCTGTTGAGTTACTGTCGATGGTTAAGATTCCTAACCCAGAAGTAGTGGTTAAACAATATCCGTTTGAGCTCTCTGGGGGGATGAACCAACGTGTTATGATTGCGATGGCATTAGCTTGTCGTCCTAAGCTGTTGATTGCCGATGAGCCTACAACGGCTTTAGATGTTACCATCCAAGCCCAAATTCTTAAGTTGATGAATGACTTAAAGGATTCAACTGGAACATCAATTTTATTTATTACCCATGACTTAGGGGTTATTAACCAAATGGCGGATGATGTTGCGGTTATGTATTGTGGACAAGTGGTTGAGAAGGCGCCAGTTGATTTCATCTTTGCTAACAAGAGTGAATATCAACACCCATATACTGAGGGATTACTACAATCCATTCCAAGTTTAACTTCGGTTCGTGGTGAGCGGTTAGATGCGATTCCAGGTGCAGTACCACACCCATTAAATCTTCCAAAAGGATGCCGTTTTGCGGATCGCTGTAAATACGCAACCGATAAATGTCGTGAAACTATGCCAGAATTAGAGTATGTCAATGAGTTCCAACAAATTCGTTGCTACTATCCTAAGAAAGGAGAGCGTACTGTTAATGAGCATTTTGACCCAACAGCCGTCGAATAGTGATCGACCTGTCTTAATTTCGATTCGAAATTTAAAGAAATATTTCCCTATTAAGAAAAAATCAATTTTCGCTCGTACTCAAGAGTATGTTCATGCTAATGATAACGTTTCGTTACAAATTTATAAAGGTGAGACCTTAGGTCTTGTTGGTGAGTCCGGTTGTGGTAAATCTACTTTAGGTCGTACCATTGTTCAATTATATGAACAAACGGCTGGTTCTACTTTATACTATGGGAATACATTAGCGGAAATTGCGCCTCGTTATGCTAAAGAGGTGATGCAGTCACTTCCTCGTCAATTCCCTGAGTATTTAAAGGCTGAAGAAGAGCTGATTGCTCTAAGAGATGAAGCGGCTACTAAAACAACTGAAATGGATATGGCACAAGCGGTATCTAAGGTAGTTGTTAAAGAGAGAGATGTTAATAACAAATATCGTAATATCTTTAGAATTGCGGGTGGATTAGTTACTCATCGTGATTTAAAAGAAGTCTCAAATGCTTTATTAGCTCTTTATAACAAACAAGTTGAATTGGCGAATGTGAATCGTCAAATTCAAGAACAAGAAACCTCTAAAACAAATCCTAAGTTTGAAAAGAAATTAGCTCAAATCGATAAAAAGATTGATGAATTAAATGTTAAACGTTTAGACTTAGAGAAAGAAGTTGCTAATCGTGAGCGAGATGTTGAAGCTTTAAGAGATAGCGTTCGTTCTAATGACCGTTTTGATGAATTTGAAGCAATTAAGAATGAGGGTATTGACTTATCTAAACTTGATGCTCATGAAATGCGTAGTTTGCGTCGTGACTTACAGTTTATTTTCCAAGATCCATTCTCTTCTTTAAATCCAAGAATGACGGTTGGTCAAATTATTGGTGAGGGTATTATTGCTCACGGATTGTTTGAATCAGCGAAATCTCCTGGTTACCAAGAATACATTCAAGATATTATGAGTGAATGTGGATTAGCTCCATATTTCATTCATCGTTATCCACACCAATTCTCTGGTGGACAAAGACAAAGAATTGGGATTGCTAGATCATTAGCACTTAGACCTAAGTTTATCGTCTGTGATGAGGCCGTCTCTGCGCTTGACGTATCGATTCAATCTCAAATTATTAACCTACTTCAAGACTTAAAAGAAGAGTTTAATTTAACGTATCTATTTATTACCCATGACCTGTCAGTTGTAAAATATATTTCTGATCGTGTTGCGGTAATGTATTTAGGTCATATTGTTGAATTGACAGAATCTGAGAATATCTTTGAAGATCCATTACACCCGTATACTCAAGCGCTGTTACAAGCGATTCCGCGTACAGATGTTGATGGTAAAAAACATGAACTACAAATCCTTGAGGGAGACATTCCATCAGCGGTACGTCCACCTAAGGGATGTAAATTCAATACACGTTGTCGTTATGCCTTTGACCAATGTTTCGATGTAGAACCGGTCTTAGAGGAAGTTAATCCTGGACACTTCGTGGCTTGTCATTTACATAGTAAGCTAGATGAAATTATTTAGAAGACCTGAAGAAAAATATACTGAAGAAGAATACAATGAGATGAGACGTAAAGTCCAAGATTTAAATCTTTCAAAACAAGAGGAAAGACAATTAATCTGGCATGCGCTAAAAACATTGTTACCAGGTGTTTTGTTAGTTTTATTAGCTGCTTGGAGTTTAATTATCTTAATTATATTTCTGTTATAAACCTTCCAATTTTGGAGGGTTTTTTTAGGAGCAAGCATCCGTAAGGTATATAACACTTATGGAATATAAAGATAAGTGTCAGATTATTCAGTATTTAATCAATTTATCCTTTCGTAATCGACAATGGATCATTCAAGAGGGAGAATCATTACTATATCAACAAATTCAAGTATCACTTGATCGCTTGAGTGTTGAACAAAGACAAATTATTACGAATGACTTCATTAAAAAACAGGATAAAAATTGGTATTTAGAGTTTTATTCACGCAGCACATACTATCGTCTTAAAAGTGAAGCGATGAATGCTTTCCTCAATTGTTTAGGGTTATAGAAAATGATATAATTTACTTAACACTGGAGGAAATCATATGTTAAAAGGAATCGCTGCTTCGGCTGGTGTAGCAACTAGTAAAGTTTATAAACTACAAAAATTAGAGCTTGAAGTAAATCATGATGTTTCAAGTCAAGAAGAAGAATTAAAGAATTTTGAAGAATCATTACAAAAAACTCAAAGAGATATAGAGGCTGTTAAAGATAAAGCACAAGGCCGTTTATCAGATGATGAACTGGCTATTTTTGATGCTCATCTAGCTGTTACTAATGACCCAGAGCTACATGACCAAATTAAAGGGTTAATTGAGTCTGGTCAGAGTGCTAGTGCAGCTGTCCAACAAGTAAAAGATACTTTCGTTTCTATGTTTGAGAGTATGGATGATGAATACTTTAGAGAAAGAGCGGCTGACATTAAAGATGTAACGTATCGTTTAATGGCACATACATTGGGAGTGGAAATTCCTGATTTATCCCTTATCAATGAAGAGGTTGTCTTAGTGGCTCATGACTTAACACCGAGTGATACCGCACAATTAGATCGACAATTCATTAAAGGATTTGCGACAGAGATTGGAGGTCGAACCTCTCACTCTGCAATTATGGCGCGCTCATTAGAAATCCCAGCAGTTGTTGGTATTAATGGTTTACTTGAATCAGTAGAACATGGTGAAATGATTATCCTTGATGCCATAGAAGGGCATGTCATGCTTAAACCAACTGAAGAACAAATTGCTTTATATCAAACAAAAGAAAAAGAATATGCTGAGTATAGAGAGTCTTTAAAAGAACTCAAAGATGCTCCATCTAGAACCATCGATGGTCATGAAGTAGAATTATCAGGAAATATTGGTACACCAAAAGATGTCGATGCTGTTTTAGAAAATGGTGGCGATGGTGTAGGGCTATATCGCACTGAATTCCTGTATATGGATGCTAGTAGCTTACCTAGTGAAGATGAACAATTTGAAGCTTACAAGGCTGTCTTAGAGGCAATGGATAACAAATTAGTTGTTATTAGAACTTTAGATATTGGGGGCGATAAAGAATTATCTTATTTGAAGTTTCCAGATGAAATGAATCCTTTTTTAGGATATCGTGCGATTCGTTTATGTTTAGACCGTCCAGATATCTTTAGAGTTCAGTTACGTGCACTCTTACGTGCGAGTGCATATGGTAAATTAGCGATTATGTTCCCAATGGTGGCGACTGTTGATGAATTCAAACAAGCAAAAGAACTATTATTAGAAGAACATAATAACTTAACCAATGAGGGAATTGATGTATCGGATGATTATCAAGTTGGTATCATGATTGAGATTCCAGCGGCAGCTTTAAATGCTGAGAACTTAGCTAAAGAAGCAGATTTCTTCTCAATTGGCACCAATGATTTAATTCAATACACTATGGCGGCTGATCGTATGAATCAACAAGTTTCCTACCTATATCAACCATATCATCCATCTATCTTACGTTTAATTAAAATGGCTATTGATGGAGCCCATTCAGAAGGAAAATGGTGTGGAATGTGTGGCGAAATGGCAGGAGAAACTAATGCTGTTCCAGTTTTATTAGGACTTGGCTTGGATGAGTTCTCTATGTCTGCGACCTCTATCTTACCTGCGCGTAAGATGTTACAAAGTTTAGACTATACCGATATGCAAGGTTTAGCTTCAAAAGCACTCAAGTGTGCTACTGAAGAAGAAGTCTTAGAATTAATTAAAGAGGCAGTATCAAAGGTGTGATTTCACACCTTTTCTAAAGAATATGTTCAAGAATAAAAAACTCGTATTATTAAATATTACAGGATTAGTGTTAAGTGTTATAACCTTTGTTTTATTAGTAAATAGACCACTTGCGATATTATTAATATCAGTGGTCCTTTTACCTGTCGCATTTATCTATAGTCAAATCAAAACAGGTAATATGATTAAAGGAGTAATCCTTACTTACTTTGCGACGATTGTTATGGGCCTCTTAACGATGTGGGTCTATCAATTTTTTAGATGGCCACCAACATTGTTACAAGTGCTCTTATTAAATGCTCAAGTCTTTGTTATTTTTGATGTTTTATTTTCATTGGCTAATTATTTCTTTAATCCTCACATTTTAAAGAATTTCTTACATTATGAAGTCTTTCTGCTAAAGCTTATTAAGTTGATGATACAAGTCCTTGCGACACTAGCCGCTTATAAATACATTACCTATCAAACAGGTAGTATCATTACGGCCGTTGCTTTATTCCTAATCTGGCAGAAGATTATCTATGAAATAAGTGGAATCTATCATGACTGAATGGATTGCTACTATTAAAGAGATTTACGCATCCTATGGTGCTGGTCATGATTTTGATCATATTGAACGGGTTGTAGAGAACGCAATCACAATTAATGAGGTTGAAAAAGAAGATCAAAAGTTAGTTATTATAATGGCTTATCTTCATGACATCTTTGATGATAAGTTCTATAAAGGAAATAATATGGATGAGGATTTCTTTAGATTAGTTGAACCATTAAACTTAGAGCATAAAGAACTATTATTGAGTGACCTAAAACAATTTGGTTTTAAAGGAGGCTTTACTCAACCAAAACTATCAAAGATTGGACAGATTGTTTCTGATGCTGATCGATTAGACTCAATTGGCGCTATTGGCATTGCTAGAGCGATGATGTATGGACAACAATTATATAATCGTGATTTAGAATACTCAGCTGTAAAATCGCTTGAAGAATATCGACAACCACGCCCTATATTGTTTCATTTCTATGATAAACTATTAAAAATAAAGGATTTAATGTTTACAGAGACAGGAAAACAATTAGCTCAAGAAAGACATGATTTTATGATTACGTACTTAAATCAATTACAGAAAGAAATAAAAATCATCTTACCAAAGGAGGATGCTTATGAATAAACGACCAAACCTAGTCTTGATTATGTGTGACCAATTTAGAGGAGATGCCATCGCCTATAAAGGACATCCAGATGTGTTAACGCCTAATCTTGATACTTTGGCACAAAATGGTGTGAACTTTAATCATATGTATAGTGCTACCCCTAGTTGTATCCCAGCTCGTGTGACTCTATTTACTGGCAAACAAGCCAAACATAATAAACGCGTTGGTTACCAAGAAGGAATTGCTTGGGATTATGAGAATATGTTACCTCAACTGTTGAGTGATGCAGGTTATCAAACTCAAGCGGTTGGTAAACTACATGTACATCCACCGCGAAGAACTTGTGGCTTTAACAATATTTAATTACATGATGGTCATCTATCTCATTATAGAAATAGTGAATTACCATATTATCTTCACCAAAATGTTCATGATGACTATCTACGCTTCTTAAAGAATGAAAAGGGGATGGATGCAGATGTCAGTGAAACTGGAATTGATCCAAATTCATGGATTGCGCGTCCATGGCCATATGAAGAAAGATTGCACCCTACCAATTGGGTAACCACAGAGAGTATTAATTTTCTAAGAAATCGAGATCGTGACAAACCATTTTTCCTAATGAGCAGTTATGTTCGACCTCATCAACCTTTTGATGCGCCACAACCTTTCTTTGATTACTATCGAGATAAGGAACTTAGAGCACCATTTGTTGGCTCTTGGGAAAATGATGAAAAAACGAAGGAATTTGGTTTTGTTAAAAATTCAATCTATGGGACTCATCAAAAGAATCATCAACATCTCATTTGCGTTGTCAGCTCTGATTAACAAAATCACCAAGCGTGAAGTATACCAATACTAGGAGGGACTATGAAAGAAAATAAAAGAAATTATTCAAAAATCTTTGTATATGTGTTCCTAGTAGTATTCGCGATATCTATTTTGATACCAATCGCATGGGTTATGTTAGCTTCACTAAAGGACCAAAAAGATTATGCGGCGGGTGTTTGGAATTTACCAACTCACTTGCATTGGGATAACTTTAGGCAAGCTTGGGTTGATGCACGAATGGGAGAGTATCTAGGAAATTCTGTTATTGTGACTTTCCTTGGAATTGGATTTCTATTATTATTAGCAGTCCCATCTGCTTATGTTTTGTCAAGATATAAATTCAAAGGTGAGAAGATTATGAATACCATGTATATGGCGGGACTTTTTATCAATGTGAACTATATTGCGGTGCCAATCTTCTTGATTTTATTAAACATTGATGTGACTCTCCAATCAGCTATTGGTTTCAGATTCTTATTGAATAACCGGGTGGTATTGGCTCTAATTTATGCGGTATCGGCATTACCCTTTACCATTTACTTATTGAGCAACTACTTTAAAACTTTACCAACTGCCTTTGAGGAGGCGGCTCAAATTGATGGATATAGTCATTTTCAAATAATGACGCGCATCATGATTCCACTAGCACGTCCAAGTATTGTAACGGTTATTCTGTTCAATTTCTTGTCATTTTGGAATGAGTATATTTTGGCACTAACTTTGATGCCATCTAGAGGTAAAACCTTACCAGTTGGATTGATTAATCTGATTAATGCTGGTAAGACTGCACCTAACTATGGTCGTTTATATGCGGGCTTAGTTATCGTCATGTTACCAACACTGATCCTTTATATTATTGTTCAAAAGAAACTAATTGAAGGAATGACTGTTGGTGGGATTAAGGATTAGGGGGCTATAATGAAAGTTGAATCAATTCTAAAAATTATCGCATTCATTGTATTTCTATACTTAGTCTATGCTGGCCGATTAATAAATGGTGCTCAAGGGCTTGGTGTTCAAGCCATTGGCTTATTAGGGCTATTAGGTTTATTATATTTATACAATCGACGTTATCAATAAAACACTCTAATGATAGAGTGTTTTTCTTAAAAGGAGCTTTATATGGATTTAGTATTTACAACCAATGAAAAGCGGTTAAATATTCGAGTGGCAGTATTAATACAACATCATGATGAGTATCTAGTGATTAATGATAATCATGCACAATATGATTATCTCATTGGTGGAAGAGTTAAACTATTTGAAAGCAGTTTGGATGCCGCAAAGCGTGAAGTGTTTGAAGAATTACATGAACAGGTTGTGATTGGTGATCTTAAGTTTACTTATGAATCTTTTTTCTATGAAGAAACTCTAAAACTCAATTATCATGAAATAGGATATGTTTATTTAGGAAAATTAATGGATGATTCGTTGTTGTTAAAAGAAAAAGAAACCGTTATGGATCACAATCGATTTCTTTGGATTGGTGTCAATCAACTAGCACAACCTCAATTCATCTTTGATTATTTAAGAGAGAACGGAATGCCAGAATCATGTGTTCATCTAGTTTCTAATGAAATGTCTAATTCGTTGACTAGATAATTCTTAAGTTGTTCTAAATCATCTTGATAATGATAGATATGTAAACCGCTCAATTGAGCTCCTTCAACATTTTCAAATTTATCATCGATAAAGACTGACTCATTGGCCATTAGATTAAACTTATTTAAGAAGTCTTCATAGATTTCTTGATCAGGTTTAATCAATTTAGAATCAGCAGAAATATAAATCCCGTCAAAGACATTAAAGACTGGATTTTTTTCTTTAAACTCATAGAATTGTTTTGAAATATTAGAGAGTAGATAAATTTGATACTCACTGTCTTTTAATTGGTGAATCAGTGACTCCATTTGAGGATCAACTTCTAAAGCATCAATCCATTCATAGATAATTTGTTCAATGGCTTTGTGGTATTTTTGTGGCGCATTTTTTTGAATTTGAGTAATCACCTCTTCAAGTTCATGACCTCTATCTAAATTAATCCATAATCCAGACTCATAAAGATAATCATATAATGCTAATGCCTCTTCTTTTGTGTCTGTAAATCGGTGGTAGATTTCATAGGGATCAAATTTTGCGATTACATTGCCTAAATCAAATATGATATTCTTAATCATCTTCTATTCCTTTTATCGAAGTGATAGCCTTTTAGGCCACTCTTTCGAATTCTTTTCTTTCTACGTATATTATTTATTATAACTAAACTTATGATTGTTACCAAGATTGCTGCTACTATAATCATTAAATCAATAAATTCAGGTGATTGAACATATTGTGTGATTTGATGGCGATAATAAAGCCAATCATTACGCTCTATTTCTTCCTCAATATAATGAACCTCATGATAGAGCTCTTCATCATTAAGGGTGATTGTATAACTACCAATAGGCGTATTAGCATGGACAGGTGTTTCTATTTGAGAGATAAACGCTTCATGATGTATCAAATCATTCTCATCAAACAATAATGGTAATTGAATACTGACAGCCTTAGATGTAATCACCTCATAGACATGAGGATTATCTTGAAAGATTAAATCGATTTCACCAAGCTTTTGGTTCTCTTCTAATAATGTTACATCATGATCATTGTCAAAGAGAAACTCGTAATATCCATTGTGATCTTCAAGTTGAGAGCCATATTCGTAGGCTTCACCAGTGATTACCACAACTATTTTTCCCATATATTCTGAGAAAGATGCTAAACAATAACCTGCTTCTGGGACCCATCCTGTTTTTCCACCTGTAATATAACCTATTCTTTCTTGATCACCTTGAGCATAATCATATAGAGTTGAGCGTAATGTTAGTCCATTAGGATGATATTCATTAGGTTCTATTTGATAGGTAAGATGACTAAAAATTTCTTTAAATAAAGGATTCTCTAGAGCATTAGCCATTAATTTCATTAAATCATTAGGCGTTGTATAGTGATTCTCATCAAATAGTCCAGAAGTATTAACAAAATTCGAATCAGTCATACCAAGTGATTGAGCAACTTCGTTCATTTCAACCACAAAGTTTTCGATGGAACCGGAGACGACTCTTGCTAATGCGTTACTAGCATCGGCACCAGATGGTAGCATACTTCCAAATAAAACCTCTTTGAATGTATACTGTTCACCAATTTCAAAACCTGCGACTGATGCTTGCGCTTCAGTTAATCCTGCTAAATCCTCAGGCTGTATCGTGACAATCATATTGGGATCATCGACCCTTAAAATAGCAGTGTAGTTGGTTAACATCTTAGTCATGGAGGCAGGATACATCTTCGCATCAGCATTCTTGCCAAAAAGAGGACTGATTTGACCATCTTCAATCTCAGCGACTGAGACATAATTACTATTGACATTAACATATTCAATTTCATCCATAGTGACCCCAATAACTGGGATGGATGTAAAGAGTGTTAAGAGTATAAAAAAAGTTAAGACGAATATTTTTTTCATGGTCCTATTCTACCATAAAAAAGATACTATTCCTGAGTGGCTTAGTATCTTTGTCATTTAATTTATTTGTTTAGTGAATCTCTAATTTGACGTAGTAGAAGTACTTCTTCTGATTCCACAACTTCTTCTTCGACCGCAACCTCAGGTTTACGGAATTTATTAATTGAACGAACAATTAAGAATAAGACGAAGGCAATAATGAGGAAGTTTGCGATCGCTTGAACGAATAGACCAATTGCGATTGGTGAATTGTTTACTACAACGACCCAGTTTGAGAAGTCTAAGCCAAAGACCATTCCGATGATTGGCATTAAGATATCATCAACTAATGAATTAACGATTGCTGTGAAGGCTGAACCAATGATGATTCCTACGGCTAAATCCAGGGCATTTCCTCTTGAAATAAATTCTTTAAATTCTTTTAACATTTTAACTCTCTCCTTTTTCCTAATTTATGATATCAAACTACCTTCAAAAAACAATTAATTTGACTAAGAAAAAGAGCCCAATATGGACTCTGTGGATAATACGATCCAGGTTACTGTGTTAGTTAATCACTTAGCAATGGAGGACAAATTAAAACCCACAAAAGTGGGTTGCTAACTGATTATTGGCAGGGGTACCAGGACTCGAACCCGGATTAACGGTTTTGGAGACCGTTGCTCTACCATTGAACTATACCCCTAAATTTGGTGACCCGTACGGGGTTCGAACCCGTGAATGCATGCGTGAAAGGCATGTGAGTTAACCATTTCTCCAACGGGCCAAATTTCAGTGCCCATATATCTTACCACAAAATGCTACCCTGCACAACAGCTAATTGTGTTATACTTTTTATGGTAAAAGGGGACATAAAAGCATGAATATCAACAAACTAATACAAAAACATATAATTCACTCAGAAGTAGAAGAATTCAACTTTAACCAACTCACTTTTAACTCAAAAGAAGTTATTTCTAATTCATTATTTATCTGTAAAGGAAAAGCATTCAAAAAAGAGTATCTCATTGACGCTATAAATTCAGGCGCAAGTGCCTATGTCAGTGAAGTAGACTATGAAGTCTCAATCCCACTTATTTTAGTCGATGATATTCGCGTTGTCATGCCCATGCTTGCGGATGCATTTTATAAAAGTCCATATAAAGCATTTAATTTAGTAGGAATAACTGGAACCAAAGGGAAATCCACAGTCGCCTATTTCTATAAGAAAATCATTGAATCAGTAGGACAAACATGTGGAATCTTATCCTCCATCGATACTTATGATGGTATCATCAATGAAGAATCACGCTTAACCACCCCTGAATCCTTAGATTTGTTTAAACATTTCAATAATGCCAAACAATCAAATCTTGATCATTTCGTTATGGAAGTCTCTAGTCAAGGGCTCAAATATAATCGAGTCGATGAAGTGATCTTTGATTTAGGAGTCTTTTTAAATATTTCACCAGACCATATCAGTGATATTGAACATCCTAATTATGATGATTACTTTGAATCGAAACTTCAATTATTCAAACAAAGTAAGAAAGTAATCGTTAATCTTGAATCGGATCGCATTGATGAAATACTAAGTGTTGCCAATAACCCAATCACCTTTAGCACCATCTCAGATAAAGCTGATTATCAAGCAACGGATATAGTCCAAGTAGAAGGTGGTTATCAATTTAAAGTCAATCAAGTATCGTTTGAATTAGGCTTAAGTGGACAATTCAACGTCAGTAATGCCTTAGCAGCCATTATTTGTGCTCATCAATCTGGCATTAAACTAGAAGATATCTCCAAAGCTCTCAAAGAGATAAGAGTTCCAGGTCGGATGGAATATTTTCAATCGGATGATAAAAAAGTAAAAGTATTAGTTGATTATGCACACAACACACTTTCTTTTGAAAATTTATTTAAATCAACCATCAAAGAATATCCTAACCATAAAATTGTTATTATCTTTGGCTGTCCTGGACACAAGTCCATCAATCGACGAAAAGACTTAGGAGAGATATCCAACCAATATGCCGATGAAGTGTATTTATGCATGGAAGATCCAGGCTATGAAAAACCATCAGATATTTCAAAAGAAATCAAACAGTATATCACTCAAGTAAAAGTAGATATTATTGATGATCGAAAAGAAGCTCTACATACAGCTATCAATAATATTAAGGAGCCAACCATTATTCTTTTTACTGGAAAAGGGGATGAGACCAGACAAAAGATTGAAAATCAATACATACAAACAGAATCGGACATCAGCATTACCAAACAATTAATTGATGAATATAATAAAAATCACTCTATTTAGAAGTGATTTTTTATTTGTTCAATAAATTCCAAGACAAGTTTTCCGCATTTATCATCTTTATCATAAGCTGGGTTATACTCAACAATATCAATCGAGCTTATTTTATGATGAGACATCAAAGAATCTAAAATAGTCGAAACTTGTTGAGGCGTAAAACCATCATTAACAGGGACACTCACAGCTGGAACCAATGTAGGATTCATACTATCCATATCAAGTGAAATATGAAGTTTATCAACGGATTCAAACTTCTGATTAATGCTTTTCAATAGATTTTCTAGACCCTGTTGTTTAACATCCTCAAAGGTATAATAAGTGATATTGAGTGAATCTAGAAATTCTTGTTCACCAGAATCAATATCCCTTAAACCAATAAAAACTAAGTTGTCAGGTTTAATCTTTGGCTTTTTATCTAAGATAGAAGCGAAACCATCATCAAATAAATCCAGCAAGGCAGCATTCGTCATCCCATGAATATTCCCTGAAAAGGTTGTATCAGGAGTATTAATATCAGGATGTGCATCAATCCAAATAACCCCAAGATTATCCGTCTTTAAACTCGCTGCCGAAACCGTTCCAATTGAAGCAGCATGATCACCTAAAATGGTGAGTGCAATTTTGTTTTCATTTAGTACCTTTAATACAACTTCAGCAATATCCTGGTTAGTCTTTAAGACTGACTGGGCATTTCGAGCTTTCTCATTAAGTGGTTCATCGATAATTGTCTCATCGATTTTCAATATTTCTAGTAGTGGATTGAGTTCTTCTAACTTGGCTATATTTTGGGTCAATCCTTTTTCACCAACACCCAAATGGTTGTTACATCCGATTAGTTTTATCATAGTTTTCCTTAATCTATTTTATGTGATAAGTCTTCAACACGTTGATCTAAATTGTCTTGCGGACTTAGTATTTCTTTGGTATAAGCTTGAGTAAATAAATCTGAATTAATTAAATAGTTCGCCCCAGACACTGACTGAGCAACAGGTATATCATATAACACCGCAATTCTTAATAAGGCCTTGACATCAGGATCATGAGGCTGTGCCTCAAGTGGATCCCAAAAGAAAAATAACATATCAATCTCACCTTGAGCAATGGCAGCCCCAAGCTGTTGGTCGCCACCCATTGGACCAGACAAATATGATTTTACATCAATATTGAATTTTTTCCTAATTAAACTTGAAGTGGTCCCCGTTCCACACAATTGATGATCCTTAAAATGATCAATATGTTTTTCTAACCAATCAATTAATTCATCTTTACGGTTATCATGTGCCACAATCGCAATTCTTTTCTGTTTGTTTACATCAACTTTAATCATATTGTTCTCCTTGTTCATATTGTAGCATACCCAAGGATACAGTATAATAACACTATGAATCAAATCATCAATGAACAAGCTATCAACCGTTCTATTACGCGAATGGCACACGAAATAATTGAAAGAAACCAAGGGGTCCAAAACCTTGTTTTAGTCGGTATTAAAACAAGAGGTATTCCACTTGCGAAGCGTCTTTCAACGCTTTTACAACGCTTAGAAAATGTATCTGTACCAGTCATAGAATTAGACATTACTTATTGGCGCGATGATAAATCAGAACAACATCATCAATTACCAAACCAATCAATTGATATCCATGATAAAATCTGTATTTTAGTAGACGATGTGCTATATAGCGGGCGCACAATTAGAGCCGCAATGGATGCGCTAATTGATTATGGAAGACCAAAATCTATTCAACTCGCAATCTTGGTTGATCGAGGTCATCGCGAACTACCAATACGTGCAGATTTTGTTGGAAAGAATATTCCTACCTCAAAATTAGAACGTGTTTCAGTCCGCTTAGTTGAAAGTGATGGAATCGATGAGGTAATAATTGACAAGCCAGTCAAAGATTTGTAGAATTGTACTATCAGCAACGAAAAGAAGTAGTAGTTATTAATCTTGTTTAGAGAGTCATTGTTAGGTGGAAAATGATCAAGAAAGATAATGAACTCATCTTGGAGCTAATTGATTAAAACCAATTCGTCGGTGGCGTTAACACTTCAAGACACAATTAAGGTGGTACCACGTTACAAGACGTCCTTATGGAGGTCTTTTTTATATTTAGGAGGAGATTTATGTACAACCATAAGAAAGTAGAAAAGAAATGGCAAGCCTATTGGGAAACCAACAAAACCTTTAAAACCGATACAAGAGACTTTAGTAAGCCTAAGTATTATGTTTTAGGAATGTTCCCCTATCCAAGTGGACAAGGGCTCCATATTGGACACCCAAGATCCTATACTGCCTGTGACATTATGGCCCGTTTTAAACGTCAACAAGGCTATAATGTATTAAATCCAATGGGATGGGATGCCTTTGGTTTACCAGCTGAACAGTTCGCTATTGAAACAGGCAATCATCCAGGAACATTCACACAACGTAATATCGATCATTATCGTGATCAAATTAAAGCCTTAGGTCTTTCCTATGATTGGGACCGTGAAATCTCAACCACTGACCCAAGCTATTACAAATGGACTCAATGGATTTTCACTCAACTTTATGAAAAAGACTTAGCCTATGTCGATGAAGTCGCCGTGAACTGGTGTGAAGCCTTAGGCACCGTTTTAGCCAACGAAGAAGTCATCGATGGAAAAAGCGAAAGAGGAGGACATCCAGTTGTCCGTATGCCAATGAGACAATGGGTCCTACGCATCACACAATATGCCGAACGATTATTAGAAGACCTAGAATTGGTCGATTGGCCAAAATCAACCAAGGAGATGCAAATCAATTGGATCGGTAAATCAGAAGGAGCTAACATTGTCTTTGAAGTAAAAGACCATGACAAAGAATTCACTGTCTTTACAACACGTAGTGATACTTTATTTGGCGCAACTTACTGCGTATTAGCCCCAGAACATCCTTTTGTTAAGAGCATTACCACTCAACAACAACAAGAGGAAGTAGAAGCCTATATCAAGAAAACCCAAAGCAAATCTGATCTTGAACGTACCTCATTAAACAAAGAAAAAACAGGGGTCTTTACAGGTGCCTATGCCATCAATCCAGTTAATCAAAAAGAAATCCCAATCTATATCGCCGACTATGTATTATCAACCTATGGAACAGGTGCAATTATGGCAGTACCAGCCCATGATCAAAGAGACTATGAATTTGCCACAAAATATGGACTAGACATTATTCCTGTCATTGAAGGCGGAGACATTACCCAAGAAGCATATGAAGGGGATGGCACACATATTAACTCAGGCTTTATTGATGGACTTAATAAAGAAGATGCCATCGAAACGATGAATAATTGGCTTGTTGAAAAAGGAGTCGGAGAATTCAAAGTCACCTATAAATTACGTGACTGGTTATTTAGTCGTCAGCGCTATTGGGGAGAACCAATTCCAATCATTCATACGCATGATGGAAAAATGCGCTCACTCTCACAAGATGAATTACCATTAACACTTCCAGAAGTCGATAATTATCGTCCATCTGGACAAGAAGTTTCACCATTAGCCAACAATCCAGAATGGCTCAATACCCCAGATGGAAAGCGTGAAACCAACACCATGCCTCAATGGGCAGGTTCTTGTTGGTATTATATGCGTTATTTAGATCCGCATAATGATGAAGTACTAGCAGATCCAGAAATCCTAGAACATTGGTTACCAGTCGATCTTTATATTGGAGGCGCAGAACATGCGGTCCTACACTTGTTATATGCTCGTTTTTGGCATAAATTCCTTTATGACTTGGGGCTTGTTAAGACAAAAGAACCATTTGTTCGTCTATTTCACCAGGGTATGATTTTAGGCGATAACAACGAAAAAATGTCCAAATCAAAAGGAAATGTTATTAACCCAGATGATTTAGTGGCCTCTCATGGTGCCGATGCTCTACGTGTCTATGAAATGTTTATGGGACCATTAGAAGCCTCATTACCATGGACAGATAGTGGAATTGACGGAACAAAAAAATGGTTAGAAAGAGTTTGGCGTCTGTATGAACAAAAACCATTAACAGATAACAATAATGGTGAACTCGATTATGTCTATCATTACACGGTTCAAAAAGTCACCCATGATATTGATTCACTCGATTTGAATACTGCCATTTCTCAAATGATGATTTTTATCAATGAAGCCTATAAGCAAGAAGAGCTATATAAAGAATATGCCTTAGGATTCATTAAGATGTTCAGTGTCTTTGCTCCACATATGGGTGAAGAACTCTGGGAAAAAGTCGGTCAACCAACCGGTATCTCCTATGTCCAATGGCCACAATTTGACCCTGAAAAACTTGTCGTTGATACCAAGGAAATCGTTGTTCAAGTTAACGGAAAACTTAGAGGGAAATTTGAAGCAAAACTTGATGAAAGTAAAGAAGAACTTCAACGGATGGCCTTAAAAGTCGAAAATGTTATTAACTTTATCGATGGTAAAGAAATAAGAAAAGTGATTGTTGTCCCCAATAAATTAGTCAACATCGTCGTTTAAGCACAACTCAGTTGTGCTTTTCTTTAATTAAAGGAATCAACTTGGTAGAATGTTAGGTGAGAGAGTTATTATGAAAAACAACCATTATTTAGAGATCTTTCAAGTATTTTTAAAGTTAGGCTTCACCGCCTTTGGGGGACCAGCAGCCCATGTCTCCATGATGGAGCATGAAATTGTTGAAAAGAGAAAATGGCTAGACAAAGAAAAGTTCATTGATATGTTTGGCTTAACATCCTTAATACCAGGACCAAACTCCACTGAAATGGCCATCTTTTTAGGCTATGATCGAGGAGGCTTTATTGGCTTAATGATCGCCGGAGTAAGTTTCATTGCCCCAGCCTTAATTATGGTCATGATCTTTACTCATCTTTATGTCACCTATGGATCCATTCCAGCAGTAACAAATATTTTAGATGGAATAAAACCAGTGGTGATTGCCATTATCTTAAATGCTCTATTAAAGCTCGTACCAACCGTTATAAAAAATAAATTATTTTACTTAATTACCTTTATTGTTACATTTGGACTCAGTTTATTTGGGATTGCTGAATTACCACTTTTATTTGGAATTGGACTCTTTATATTTCTCTATAACTACACAATGGAAAATAGAAATAAAGTCAGAGTTGTTGAACCAATCAGTTTATTTCTATTATTCTTAACTTTCTTAAAAATAGGAGCAGTGCTCTATGGCTCAGGATATGTCTTGCTCTCATTTTTAGAAACTGAATTTGTACAAAATTTAGGGGTATTAACCCAAGAACAATTAATTGATGCTGTTGCCATAGGTCAATTAAAACCAGGACCAGTCTTTGCGACCGCAGCCTCAATTGGTTATATGCTCAGAGGCATCCCAGGCTCACTCTTAGCGAGTGCTGGAATATTCTTACCATCGTTTTTATTAGTAGCGTTATTAAATCCAATCTTACATAAACTAAGAGAATCAAAAAACCTCAAGTTTATCCTTGAGGGTGTTAATATTGCGTCATTAGCCTTAATGGCCTCTGTCTTATTTAGATTATTCCAATCTTCAGTTGTAGATATTCCAACTGGAATTTTGGCCATAGTCGCCTTTGTCTTATTGAAAGTATATAAGGTCAATACAATTTATCTTATTGGGCTAGGTGCCTTATTTGGCTATTTCTTTATTTAGCTGATTTAAGCGTTAAGACTAAGATTTCTCCATCAGCAAACATTCGTATATCAATTTTAGAAGTACCCACACCATTGGTGATGTCTAAGCGCATAGAATCAATGGTTTGGGTCTTTTTTGTATAGGGTTGATTTTCAAAGAATGCCTTGTTAAAGAGTGGTAAATTAATCTGACCGCCATGTGTATACCCAGCCAACATTAATTCAATTTGACTAGGATTAATAGACTCAACTTTCTTAGGTTGATGAGCAATTGCTAAGGTGAACTTATTAGTATCCATTGAGCTTAACTGTTGGTTTAAAACAGGTTCATCAACACTATGACCTAATGCGACTAAATTAAAATAATCATTTTGATAGTGTATCTGCATCACTTTATTATCAATTAATTCAAATTCCGATAAATGAAGAATATTCTTAGTGGTTGTATAGGAATAATCACTAATTCGTTCATGTGTTCCACTAATCGCAAACTTCCCATAATGAGCATTAATTGATTTAAGAGAATCAATTAAAAAGGAGGTTTGTTGTTGAGTCAGTTGTTTGGTATCTAAATCATGAACTAAATCTCCACCAAATAAGACTAAGTCTGGTTTTTGTTGATTAATTGTCTCAATCATTTTCTCAATTCGAGAGTCATCGACAAATAAATTATAATGAACATCTGAGAAATAAACGATTTTGAAACCATTAAGATTATCTGAAATCTTTTCATTACTCGTTTCGATGTTTCGAGGTGTTAAGCGTCGAGGCGCCAAAAAAACACCATCCAACATTAAGAGGGTGATGGTGACTAAAAATATCGTTAAAATTAAGAGTAGGGCTTGTTTTTTTCTATTCATGGTTTTATTATATCGAAATTTGACATAAAAAAAAGACCTCAAGGTCCCTTGAGGTTAATTCCGTTTGAAATTCATAGCCTCTCTCATATTTAAGATGACCGGAATAACAATTGGATTTCGTTGTGTTTGTTGATATAAGAAAGGTTCAAGCGTTTCTCTTACTGTATTTTTCAACTCAGAAAAAGTAACTTTTTCCTGCATTTTCTTTGAAAGAGATTCGTACACTAATAATTCTGCTTCTTTTAATAAGCTTTGGTTCTCTTTAATATAAACAAAACCTCGTGAAACGATATTAGGTCTAACTAAAATCTTATTGTAACGTGAATCAATGGTGACAATAACAGCTACTAATCCATTATCACTTAAAATCTTACGGTCCTTAATAACTGCGGTACTTAAACCAGAAGCGTCATTTCCATCGACATAAATATCATCGGCAGTAATCCGTTGAGTACTTCTAAAAACTTCATTATTTCTTAAGATGAGTGCATCTCCATTTGAACAGATAAAGATATTATCTGGATCAACTCCCACTTCAGTCGCAGTCTTACTATGAGTGACTAACATCGAGTACTCGCCATGCATCGGCATAAAATACTTAGGCTTAATTAATTGGAGCATCAACTTTTGTTCTTCAGAACTAGCATGTCCTGTGGTGTGAATAGAGTTAAGAGGGGAGTTAGTAATAACATCTGCCCCTAAGCGAGTCAGTTTATTAACGACCCCTGACACTGACTGTGCATTTCCAGGAATTGGGTTACTTGAAAAGACAACGGTATCACCAGGATGAATTTTAATTTGTCGATGCGTTCCATTGGCAATTCGACTTAATGCTGCTAAAGATTCACCTTGTGAACCTGTACAAATAATACAAGTTTCATGGGCAGGTGTTGAATTAAGTTCTTGGTTATTCATAAAATGCTTATCAGAAGCTTTAATAGTACCCATTCGTCGCCCAATTTCAACAACTCGATCCATTGATCGACCAAAGACCGCAATCTTACGTCCATTAGCAATGGCTGCCTCAACAATTTGTGCGACACGATAGACATTGGAGGCAAAGGTCGCAATAATAATTCTTGAGTTGGTTCGTCTGAAAATATCCATAATGGATTGAGCCACATCTTTTTCAGAGATTGAAAAAGAATTAACTTGGGAGTTAGTTGAATCTGATAATAGTAAATCAACATTGGACGCTCCTAAGAACGCAATTTTTTGATAATCAGAATTGGTTCCAACCGGTGTTAAGTCAAATTTAAAGTCACCCGTAGAGACAATTCTTCCATTCTCACTAGTAATAACGACACCTAATGAATCAGGGATCGAGTGGATAACATCAAAAAAGCCAATCGTTAAATGTTTGGTTTGAATCTTCGATGATGAATCGATTTCTGTAATCTTAGTACTACCTAAGCGACGTTCTTGTAGTTTTTTCTCAAGCAAGGCCTTCGCAAAGCGTGGCGCATAGATTTTATCAGGCTTAACACTTTGTAATAAGAAAGGCACACCACCAATATGGTCTTCATGACCATGGGTGATAATTAAGGCTTTAAATTTCTTATGATTTCTTTGAATATAGGTAAAATCAGGAATGACATAGTCTACACCTAATAAGTTTTCTTCTGGAAACATGACGCCGCAGTCAATGACCACAATTTCATCTTTGTGTTCAATACAGTACATATTTTTACCCACTTCATTCATTCCACCTAAGGCAAAGACTAAGGTATCATTTTCTTTGCGATTTGGTTCTAAGTAGTGAGTTCGTTTGTTTGTTTCTTTTGTTGTTCTCATGGGTTGCTCCTAAATAAAAATGGCATTTGGTTTTTTAAACTCGGGATCTTGTTTATTGATATGGTCGTAGAAAAGAATCCCATTTAAATGGTCTAGTTCATGTTGAATAACAATGGCTAAATAACCACTGGCATCAACAATAATGTCTTGTTTGGTTAAAGCATCATATGCTTTGACTTTAATTTTATTAGATCGATAAACCAAGCCAGGATGACTTTGGGCAATCGATAAACAGCCTTCACCGTTACTTAAGGCTGCTTCTTTATTGGATTTAGAGATTAAAACAGGGTTTACAAACGCAAACTGTGTTGTATCTATAATTTCTCCCTCGTCATCATAATCATGAACTACGACCACACAGATTTGTTTATTGATTCCAACTTGTGGCGCCGCAATTCCTACGGCAGGTTGAAGATTGTACTTTTCAGCCAACTGTTCATCAGTTGAATTGATGACATATTCATATAAAGAATCAACGAGTTGTTGATCTTCTTCACTTAAGGGGATATCTACTTTTTTACTTTTTTCACGCAATAAAGGATTTGGGTCTATTATTATATTGTCTTTTGTAATCATATATTAATTATTTGCTTCCTATTCTGTTATTTCACTCTTGTTTAATGATACACCAAAATGGCCGTTTTGTATAGAATTCAGCAGTTTTCTTCCAAAAAGTGAGCTAAGTTTGGTAGAATAATGTTGTCTATGAGAAAAATTCGATTAAGTATTAACATGCCCAAAGGGTATTCAAAAATATTACATGCCATCATCTTGGTCTTAAGTATCTTTGGAATTATTATGGTTACTTCTGCTTCCATGTATAATGCCAACAATGATACCTTAACCAACTTATTGATTAAAGAATTAATTTTCTTTGTCGGAAGTTATGTCATTATGGTCTTTTTAGCACAGAACTTTAGTTGGAAATGGTTTCGTTATTCATCAAAAGTTTTCTTTTTTATTGTCTTTGCTACCATTGTTGTTTTGATTATCCCGCGCTTTTTCCCACCAATTTATGGTTCTTATAACTGGATTCAATTAGGTCCATTATCCTTACAACCCTCTGAATTATCAAAGCCAGTCATCATTGCGATTATCGCCAGTACCTTAGGCAGTTTACCTTATCAAAAATGGATGTCAGATCCAAAGAAATTAAGGAAATTAAAAGCAAAAGATAAACTAAGTCGTGTTTGGACCATTATCCAATGGCCAGTGATTGCGGTCTTAATAATGTTAGGTATTGTTTTAGTAGTCCAAAATGACTTTGGGACTTTTATGATTATGCTAATAACCGCCTCAGTCATAGTCTTTATGGCTTCTCATCCCTTTATTACGAATTTACAACGAATTTTATTGTTGTTATTTGTTGTTGGGTTAGGAGCTGCCATCTTTATGATGACACCTAATGGAATTCATTATTTAGAATCATTAGGTTTAAAACAATATCAATTACAGCGGGTAACCTCTTTATATAACTTATTTGAAAGAGATAGCATGCTTCGTGAGTCGATGCAACAAGTCAATGGTCTTTTAGCCTTTGCTAAAGGGGGACTATTTGGCAATGGACTAGGCTCTTCAATTCTTAAATATGGTTATATTCCAGCTACTGACAGTGATTATATTTTAGCTATTTTAATCGATGAATTTGGTTTTATTGGTTTTCTTTTATTAACCATTGGCTATGTAGTTATCTTAACTATTTTATTTAAAAACGCCTTTAAAGTGGTTCACCAACCATCGCGATTATTCTTAATTGGTGCTGCCACTTATATCTTTGTTCATTATTTGTTCAATGTTGGTGGAACTTCTGGTTTAATTCCATTAACGGGGGTGCCATTACTTCTTATTTCAGCAGGGGGTTCATCTCAACTTGCTGTCTTTATGACCATTGGGATTGCTCAAAACATCATTGCTAGAAATAAAGACCCACAAAAGAAACGTATATGAGAGTTATTGCAGGAAAATATAAATCTAGAAAATTGAAGTCTTTAGCAGGTGACAACACACGACCAACTCTCGATCAGGTTAAAGAATCATTTTTTAATCGTTTAGGTCCTTATTTTGATAAAGGAACTATCTGTGATGTATTTGGTGGCTCAGGTTCAATTTTAATTGAATTTCTATCTCGAGGCGTTGAGCAGGGGATTATTATTGAAAATAATAGGGGAGCTATTCAAGTCATTAAAGAGAATTTAATGAATGTCGATGAGCCTGTTAAAGTGTTTCCAATTTCTTATCAGAGTGCATTAAAAAAGATAGAGGGACCACTAGATTACATTTATTGTGATCCTCCCTATCAATTTAAAGAGAAACAAAAATTATTTGATTTATTAAGACCATTAATGAATGATGCATCGCTTTTATTTTATGAAGCAGATGCTAAAGAACAAATAGATGTTCCAGATTTTCTAGAAACAATTAGAATTGATCAGTATCGTCGGACTCAGATTCTTTGGTTGCGCATCGCACAATCCCAGACAGATGACGGCCAGTCTTTTGATCGCGTTGAAAACTAAAATATTGATGAGGACTAGAATAAGTATCATGATTGAGTGTCATGATATTTTCTTTTGGGATACCAACCTCTAGACATTGTTGGACATTTAGGCCAACAGCATCAATCTTAACGATATCATCCTTAATACGAATATACTCATTTTCAGAAATTGGTTGTTCAATCTCTTCAAGTTTAATTTCACTGGATTCATAACTGAGGGCAGGTCCTATATACACTTTAATATTTTGTGGATTAATATCCTCATTCTTTAAAATAGTCTCAAAGGATTTCTTGGTAATTTCCTTTAATGTGCCTTGCCAACCTGCATGGATTGCGCCAATAAGATTGGTCGTTTCATCCAAAAACAAAACTGGTACACAATCGGCATGAAAGAAACTGAGGACTAAATCAGACTCAAAAGTATAGAGAGCATCAACATCTTCGATTCCATCTTGATGATTATAAGCACCTCGACCTGCATTTGAATGGTCGACTTTTTTAATTTGATCTGAATGACATTGTCTAGCAAAGACCCACTGACTTAATGGGAGTCCAATTTCATGGGCTAGTTTTTCACGATTATGCTTAACATTAAGAGGATCATCGTTAACGGTATAGGATAAATTATTGGATTCAAAGGCTCCTTGAGAAAAACCGCCTTGGCGATCACTGGTGAAAGCAACAAAATGATTTGGTGTTGGATAACGCATACACTACCTCCTAGATACAGTATACAACAATTAACTATAAATAATTATGAAAGCTCTTTGATTAAAATGATAACGTTTACTTGTGAAAATCTAACTTAAACTATTGATTTAAGAAAAAAGTACTGATATATTCATAGCGTACCAAGTGAAAAATATAACAAGAAGGAGCTATGACACAATCAAATAGCAATAGTGAAGTATCACAGAAAGTAGCCTTAGGCTTACAAGCCTTAAAGGAATATGAGCATTATGATCAAGAAAAAATCGACTATATTGTCGCCAAATGTTCGGTAGCAGCTTTAGACCAACATGGAGAACTTGCGAAGTTAGCCATTGAAGAAACCAAACGAGGGGTTTTTGAAGATAAAGCCACCAAGAACTTATTTGCCTGTGAATATGTCGTCAACAATATGCGTCATTTAAAGACTGTTGGTGTTATCGATGAAGATGAAGTTAAAGGATTGACCTATGTCGCAGAACCAGTAGGGGTTGTGGCAGGGATTACGCCTGTGACCAATCCAACGTCAACCACAATCTTCAAATCATTGATTTGTCTGAAGACTAGAAATCCAATTATCTTTGCCTTCCATCCAAATTCACAACAATGTAGTGTGGCAGCGGCTAAAGTTGTCTATGAAGCAGCCCTAGCTGCGGGTGCACCAAAACATTGTATTCAATGGGTTGAGACCCCAAGTATGGAAGCCACTACTGAACTCATGAAACACCCCGATGTTGCGACCATCCTAGCAACCGGTGGTAATGCGATGGTTAAAGCTGCTTATTCTTGTGGAAAGCCAGCCTTAGGAGTGGGGGCAGGTAATGTTCCCGCTTATATAGAAACGACTGCCAACATTAGACAAGCAGTCAATGATATTGTCATGAGTAAATCATTTGATAATGGGATGATTTGTGCGAGTGAACAAGGGGTTATTGTTGATAAAGAAATCTATGAGGATGTGAAGGAGAACTTCTTAAATTATCGAGTTCACTTTGCGACTAAAAAAGAAAAAGAGCTTTTAGAAAATCTATTGTTTGGTGTTAAAGCGTATTCCAAACAAGTTGAACAAGCGAAACTGAATCCAAAAGTCGTTGGCATGTCAGCACATTGGATTGCTAGTGAAGCAGGCTTTGAAGTTCATCCTAAAACCTCAATTATCATCGTTGAGTGTAAAGAGGTAGGACCTAATGAACCGCTAACTCGTGAAAAACTATCACCAGTCTTAGCCATGTTAAAAGCAGACAGTATTGAAGATGGGGTCAATAAATCTGAAGCCATGGTGATATTTAATGGAGTTGGACACTCTGCCGCTATTCATACGATGAATGCTCAACTAGCCAAAGATTTTGGACAACGTATTAAAGCGTGTCGTATTATTTGGAACTCTCCGAGTACTTTTGGTGGTATTGGGAACGTTTATAACTCCTTTATTCCTAGTTTAACATTAGGTTGTGGCTCATATGGACATAACTTGGTGTCTGATAATGTGAGTGCAATTAACTTAATGAACATTAAGAAAATAGGAAAAAGGAGAAATAATATGCAATGGTTTAAGGTTCCATCTAAGATATACTTTGAAAGAGATTCAATTGAATATTTACATGATATGAGAGATGTTGAAAGAGTCTTCATCGTAACTGATAGAACAATGGTTGATTTAGGATACATTACAAAAGTAACCGATCAATTACAACGTCGTCGTAATAAAGTTCAAATTCAACTCTTCTGTGATGTTGAACCCGATCCATCTATTCAAACAGTGAAGAGTGGTTTATCTTTAATGGAAGCTTTTAGACCTGATACAATTATTGCGATTGGTGGAGGATCACCAATGGATGCCGCTAAGGGAATGTGGCTGTTCTATGAGCAACCAGATGTAAACTTTGATGACTTAAAACAAAAATTCATGGATATTCGTAAGCGTGCCTTTAGATATCCTGAACTTGGTAAAAAGTCAAAACTAGTTTGTATTCCAACCACTTCTGGAACGGGTTCTGAAGTCACTCCATTTGCGGTAATAACCGATAAAGAGGAAAAGAAAAAATACCCGCTAGCAGATTATAGTTTGACACCAACTGTAGCGATTGTTGATCCGGTCTTAACGATGAATCTACCAAAGACGGTGACTGCAGATACAGGATTAGATGTATTAACACATGCTCTAGAAGCACTAGTCTCTATTTTAGCGAGTGACTTTACAGATGGCATCGCCTCTCAAGCAATTAAGATGGTCTTTGAATACTTACCTCGTTCAGTTAACAACGGAGCCAATGATCCTGAGGCTAGAGAGAAGATGCATAATGCGAGTACCTTAGCAGGAATGGCCTTTGCCAACGCCTTCTTAGGGATGAATCACTCAATGGCACATAAAGTGGGTGCAGAGTTTGGGGTTGTTCATGGACGTGCTAATGCGATTTTATTACCACATACGATTCGTTATAACGGAACTAAACCTGAGAAACCTGGTATTTGGCCTAAATACAATTACTATAAAGCAGATGAGAAGTATGCACAGATTGCTAGAGAAATAGGCTTAAAGTTTGATACGGTTGAAGAAGGGGTTGAAAAACTGGCGCAAGCTTGCCATGATTTAGCTGTTGAATGTGGTATTGAGATGAGCTTTAAAGCACAAGGTTTAGATGAAAAAGCATTTATGGATGCTAGAGAGAAACTAGCTTACATGGCTTATGAAGATCAATGTTCACCAGCAAATCCTCGGATTCCAATGGTGGCAGATATTATTGAAATTCTCACTAAAGCATATCAAGGATAGAAGGTTCGAAAGAACCTTCTATTCATTTAGAAAAATATTTTAAAGAAAGCCTTTACAATTGTGAAAATTCCTCTATAATGGATTTTGGATACAATATCCATTATAGTCGGAGGGTATATGAAAGAATTAAGACTAATGGGATTACCGCTACCAATCTTCTTGGTAGCATCACTTATCATCTGTGTCGGAGTCTTTACCGGTACATTACCAACTAGTATGGTCGGTGCATTTGCTTTATTATTATTTTTAGGGGCTGTGCTTGGCTACATTGGTGACAAATTACCAATTGTTAATACCTATTTAGGTGGAGGCCCAATCGTTATAATATTTGGGGTCGCAGCATTGGTTTACTTCAACATTATTCCTAGTAATATTGTTCAAGTGATTAAGAGTTTTATGGAAACTGGGGCACTTAAAAATGCCGAAGGAGTTACGATTGGATATAAAGCGGGCTTCCTTGATTTCTATATTGCAGCGTTAATTACTGGTAGTATTTTAGGAATGAGTCGTTCGTTACTAATTAAAGCTGCAGTAAGATATTTACCTGTCATTATGGGTGGTGTTGTTATTGCGTTATTAGGTGTTGGTTTAGTTGGAGCAGCAATGGGCTATGGCTTCAATGACGCAATCGTTTATGTTGGAATCCCTATTATGGGAGGCGGAATGGGCGCTGGAGCAGTACCTATCGCAGAAGTGTTTGCTGATGGATTAGGTGTACAAGCTACGGATATCTTATCTAGATTAGTTCCTGCGGTGGCCTTAGGGAATGCGGCTGCCATCGTCTTTGGTGGTTTATTAAATCGTTTTGGTAAATCCAATCCTAAATTCTCTGGAGAAGGAAAACTTCTTCGTTCCCAAGATGATACATCTTTAGAAGCTACTGAAGTTGATGAAGTTGTAGAAAGTGACATTAAGATTTATGGTACTGGTATTTTCTTAGCCACATCCTTTATGATTTTAGGATCAATTATTTCTAAGTTTGTATTTGATGGAGCCATCCACTTCTATGCATGGATGATTATCTCAGTTGGGGTCGTTAAAGCATTAGGTTTATTACCACGTAAATATGAATTATATGCACAAAAATGGTATCAGTTTGTCGCCGGAAACTTTACACTCGCTTTATTAGCAGGAATCGGGATTGCGTATACAGACTTGGGGCAAGTAATTAATGCCTTCAGCTTTACTTATCTAATTCTTGTTCTAGTGGTTGTTCTAGGCGCTATTGTTGGTACAATGTTAGTAGGACGTCTACTTGGATTCTATGAAATTGAAGCAGCAATTACAGCAGGTTTATGTATGGCTAATATGGGTGGTACCGGTGATGTTGCGGTATTATCCGCAGCAGAAAGAATGGAGTTAATGCCATTTGCTCAAATCTCATCTCGAATTGGGGGAACCATTATTATTCTGATTGCGACATTATTATCATCAATCCTGTTCTAATCCATTTTGAAAGGTGGTACATATGGAATTAAATCAAAAAGCACTCGATTTTCACTCTGAAAATCAGGGGAAGGTAGGAACCCATTTAAAATCTCCTATCGAAGATAAAGAAACATTAGGCTTAGCCTATACACCAGGCGTTGCCGATCCTTGTAAAGTCATCGCAGAAGATGTTAATAAAGTGTATGACTACACGTGGAAGGGAAATACCGTAGCTGTGGTATCAGATGGCAGTGCCGTCTTAGGCCTAGGTGATATTGGACCTGAAGCAAGTCTTCCTGTTATGGAAGGAAAATGTAACTTATTAAAACAATTTGGGAATGTGGATGCTGTCCCAGTTGTTCTAAACACTCAAGATCCTCAAGAAATTATTAATATCGTAAAAGCAATTTCACCAACTTATGGTGGGATTAACTTAGAAGATATTAGTGCGCCACGTTGTGTAGAAATTGAAAGACAATTAATCAAAGAACTTGATATCCCTGTCTTCCATGATGACCAACATGGTACCGCCATTGTCGTGGCAGCCGGTATTATCAATGCTTTAAAATTAGTAAATAAGAAAGCGGAAGAATGTACCGTTGTTGTTAGTGGAACTGGTGCAGCTGGAAACTCTATTATTCGTATGATGAACTTACTGAATATGAAAGAAATCTATGGATTTAATCATGAAGGAATCATCATTAAAGAAGATGCAGATCAGTATAATTTCTTAAACAAAGAATTAATGGAAATCACCAACTATTCTAATAAGCGAATGAGTATGGAAGAAGCAATGAAAGAAGCCGACATCTTTATTGGAGTCTCTGTTGCGGATATAGTCACAAAGGAAATGGTGGCTAGCATGAAAGAAAACGCAATTGTCTTTGCGATGGCTAATCCTGTTCCTGAAATCTCCTATGATGACGCAATTGAGGCTGGTGCCGCAGTAGTGGGTACGGGTCGTTCTGACAGACCAAATCAAGTCAATAATATCCTGGCTTTCCCTGGGTTATTTAGAGGAGCACTTGATTGTCGAGCTAAAAAGATTACCGAAGATATGAAATTGGCAGCAGCCCAAGGGCTCGCATCCTTAATTAGTGATGAAGAGTTAAGTGCTGAATATGTCATCCCTGATGCATTTGATGATCGTGTGGCTGATATGGTCGCAAAAGAAGTCATTCGAATCGCAAGGGAAAATGGTGTTGCTCAAAAGTAGGGGTTCTGTCCCTACTTTTTTGTTATAATGTGGATATGGAAAAACTAACTATTATCCCGACTAGAGAAAGAATTGCGGCTGAAATTAAAGAATCAATTTTAGAAGGAGACTTACCTCCAGGGACTGAATTAATTCAAGAAAAAATTGCTGAAATTTTAGGTGTCTCCAGAATGCCTGTGCGCGAAGCTTTTTTGATTTTAGAAAGAGATGGCTTTGTGACCTTAGAAAAGGGTAGAAAATACAGAGTCTCAAAATTAACCTTAGATGATATTCATGAACACTATGAAATTAGAGCGATCCTAGAAGGAAACACAGCTTTTAAAGCAGCCTTAACTAAACCCAATTTAGATTATTTATATGAACTGTTAGATAAAATGGATAAATCCAAGAATGCGAAATCCTTTGCCGTCTATAATGAGCGTTTTCATAATGAGATATGGCGATTAGCCAGTGCTCCTAAACATTCAGAAGTTATCGAATTGTTATGGAATCGAATTCCCCATATTGTGGTCGCTGAGAATGTTGATCACCGCATTAAGGCTAATTTAGAACATCATCAAATTGCTCAAGCCATTAAAGAGGGAGATGCTCATCTGGCTAGAGATAAGATGCAACAACATATTTATCGTTCCATGACCGATTATGTGGCAAGGATAGATAGCTTGAAAAAGAGTGATTTAGAGTAGTCAAAATGACTACTTTTTATTTTTTCGTGCTTTAGCACTCATTTGTTGACAGTGCTAATTAATATGCTATAATAAGCTAGACAACCAAGAGAATTGGAGGTGAAGTCGTGTTAAGTGAGAGAAGATTAGAGATCTTTAAAGCCATCGTTTATGAATTTATTCGAAATGCTGAACCAGTCGGTTCAAAGACTTTAATGGAAAAATATAAGTGGAACTATTCAAGCGCAACCATTCGTAATGAAATGAGTGCTCTTGAAGAAATGGGACTACTTGAGAAGATGCATACTTCATCGGGGCGAATTCCATCAACCAGAGGGTATCAGTTTTATACTCAATACTTGATGGAAGATACGGATGAGAATGAACGGTTAAAAAACTCATTACAATTAGTTTTTTCAAATCGTTGTGCATCCGTCGAAGAAACCTTGATGCAAAGTGTGGAAATCTTAGCTCAAATGACAAACTTAACATCAGGGGTATTAGGACCTGAAGCGAATCGACAACGCTTGCATGGAATAAAAGTGGTTGTATTAGAGGATGATCGAGCATTAGTCGTCTTTGAGACAAATGAAGGTCATCGAGAAAGTAAGGTGTTTGATTTAGAAGCACCTGTATCAATGGATGATTTAATTAAATATGTCGGTATCTTAAATGATCGACTGACAGAAACGCCTGTTAATGAAATTGTTGAAAAAATGGAAAGTTTACGACCAATTTTAAAACAAAACATTATGAGGTATGAACAATTATTTGAAGCCTTTAGTAATGCGTTTATTCGATTTGCCAGTGATAAAATGTATTTCACGGGTAAAAACAATTTATTAAATCAACCTGAATTTAGTGATGTAACAAAACTAAAAGAACTCTTAAAAATGTTAGAAGACTCCAGTTTATGGTATGAAATCAGTATGGGTAAAGGGGATCTTCGCCTTAAAACAGGTGAATACTCTGAAACAGTTTGGATTGATGACATGGCTGTGGTCACCTCTAATATCAATATTAAGGGTGAAACTAATGAATCCCATCAACTTGTGGTGGTTGGTCCATCGCGAATGGAATATTCAAAGGTCGTCTCATTAGTGGAGTATATTTCTAAGATGATTGAAGAGGTTTATTCAAATGAAGGAGAATAAAATGCCAGAAGAAAATGTGTTACAAGAAGAAGAACTTCTAGAGGAAGAAGAGACTAAGAAAAAGAAACTCTTCTCTAAAAAGAAGAATGAAGATCAAGAGCTAATTGAAAAATTAACTCAAGAAAATCAAGAATTAAAGAACCAGTATTATAAAGCTTATGCGGATGCGGACAATTTCAAGAAACGATCTCAAAAAGAATTAGAGAATGCTATGAAATATCGAATTCAATCATTTGCGACACAAATACTGCCAGCTATCGACAATTTAGAAAGAGCCTTAAGTAATGAAAGTAGCGATGAAGCCATGAAAACAGGGGTTCAAATGATTTATGATCAAATTATGAGTGCACTCTCTAATGAGGGAGTTACTGAAATTGAAGCGTTAGATAAACCATTTGATCCAAATATTCATCAAGCTTTATTAACCGAAGCACTTGAGGGGGTAGAACCTAATCAAGTGATTGAAGTCTTACAAAAAGGTTATATGTTAAAAGATAGAGTCATTAGAGCCTCACTAGTAAAAGTGAGCGAGTAAAAATAGAAAGAGGAAACAATTTATGAGTAAAGTTATAGGTATAGACTTAGGAACAACCAACTCAGCAGTATCTGTGATGGAAGGTTCCGATGCAAAAATCATCACTAACCCAGAAGGAAATAGAACAACTCCTTCCGTGGTGGCGTTTAAAAATGGTGAAATCATTGTTGGGGATGCAGCAAAGCGTCAATTAATTACTAACCCAAATTCAGTGTCATCCATTAAACGTAAAATGGGAACCAATGAAAAAATCAATATTGAAGGAAAAGATTATACACCTGAAGAAATTTCAGCCATGATTCTTCAATATTTGAAAGGATATGCTCAAGAATATCTTGGTGAAAAAGTAACTCGTGCCGTTATTACGGTTCCTGCTTACTTTAATGATGCCCAAAGACAAGCCACAAAAGATGCTGGTAAAATTGCTGGGTTAGAAGTAGAACGTATTATTAATGAACCAACAGCTGCAGCGCTTGCCTTTGGTTTAGATAAAGACAATTCAACTGAAGAAAAAATCTTAGTCTTTGACTTAGGTGGAGGAACCTTTGACGTTTCAATCCTTGAACTAGCCGATGGAACCTTCGAAGTATTATCCACAGCTGGAGATAACGAATTAGGTGGAGATGACTTTGATGATGTCGTGGTTGATTGGTTAGTCGATGAGTTTAAGAAACAATCCTCTGTTGACTTAAGTAAAGATAAAATGGCGATGCAACGTCTAAAAGAAGCGGCTGAAAAAGCGAAGAAAGACTTATCAAGTATGGTTCAAACTCAAATTAGTTTACCATTTATTTCTGCCAACCAAGATGGTCCACTTCACTTAGACATTCAATTAACTCGTGCTAAATTTGATCAAATGACAAAACATTTAGTTGATCGTGTTACTCAACCAGTTCGTCAAGCCCTAAAAGATGCTGGCTTAACTAAGAATGATATTCATCAAGTTATTTTAGTGGGTGGATCAACACGTATGTTATCTGTTCAAGAATTAGTGAAACAAGAACTTGGTAAAGAACCAAATAAATCAGTTAACCCAGATGAAGTAGTTGCGATGGGTGCAGCCATTCAAGCTGGAGTCATTACTGGTGATGTTAAAGATGTGTTATTATTAGACGTCACACCACTTTCATTAGGGATTGAAACTTTAGGTGGTGTAATGACGACCTTAATTTCAAGAAATACAACGATTCCAACATCGAAGTCTCAAGTCTTCTCAACTGCTGCTGATAACCAACCAGCTGTTGATATCCATGTCTTACAAGGTGAAAGACCAATGGCAAATGACAATAAGACTTTAGGTATGTTTAAATTAGATGGTATCGCACCAGCACGTCGTGGTATCCCTCAAATTGAAGTAACCTTTGATATTGACGTTAATGGTATTGTCCATGTCAGTGCTTTAGATAAAGGAACTAATAAAAAACAATCCATTACAATTTCTAATAGTTCTGGATTATCTGATGAAGAAATTGAAAGAATGGTTCAAGATGCTGAAGCCAATAAAGATGCGGATGAAAAACGTCGTAAAGAAGCTGAAACTCGAAATAGAGCTGAACAATTTATTAACCAAATTGATCAAAGCTTAGAAGATGAAAACGCAAATGTTGATCAAGCTCAAAAAGATGAAGTAAAACGTTTACGTGATGAATTACAACAAGCTCTAGATAACAATGATATGGAAACACTTGAAAGTAAACTAGACCAATTAGAGGCTGCTGCTCAACAAATGTCTGAAGCGATGTATCAACAACAAGCTCAACAACAAGAGCAACCTCAAAGTGAAGCACCATCAGAAGATGATGTAATGGATGCTGAATTTACTGAAAAGAACTAGTGAATAACAATTAAGTACGGAGGATATGAATGGCCAATAAAAGAGATTATTATGAAGTATTAGGTGTCAGTAAGAGTGCTTCTGCTGATGAGATAAAAAAAGCCTACCGAAAACTGGCAAAAAAATATCATCCGGATGTCAATAAAGAAGCGGATGCTGAAGTCAAGTTTAAAGAAGTTCAAGAAGCCTACGAAGTCTTAAGTGATGATAACAAAAAAGCAACCTATGATCAGTTTGGCCATGCCGGAATGGATGGCGCAAGTGGTGGCTTTGGTGGCGGCTTTGGTGGCGGCTTTAGCGGTGGCTTTGGATTTGAAGATATTTTTGATTCGTTCTTTGGCGGAGGGGGTCGAACTCGAACTTCCCGCCAAGGTCCGATGCAAGGTAATGACCGATTTATGTCAATGAGTATTCCATTTATGGATGCAATGAAGGGGACTAAAAAGACCTTTACACTCAATGTTGATCAACAATGTAGCCACTGTCATGGTTCAGGTGCAGAAAATCCTAGTGATATTAAAACATGTAGCACTTGTAATGGATCAGGGCGTGTGCTCCAACAACAAAGAACCGCATTTGGTGTTTTCCAATCAGAAGCAATCTGTCCAACTTGTCATGGAGAAGGCCAAGAAGTTACTAACGCATGTCACCAATGTAATGGCGCAGGCTTTGAGTCAAAACGTATGGAAGTGGACTTAAGTATTCCAAAAGGAATTAACACTGGTCAACAACTTCGTGTGACAGGTAAAGGAGAGCGTGGAATTAATGGTGGACCAAACGGAGATTTATTTGTTGAGATCATCGTTGAACCACATCGTGATTTCCAACGTGAAGGATCAACCATTTACTTAACTGTTCCTATTTCAGTCATTGATGCTACTTTAGGAACAAAATTAGATATACCAACAGTCCATGGTGAAGTAACCTTAAGCATTCCAGAAGGAACTCAACCTAATCAAAAGTTTAAACTTAGAGGAAAGGGTGCTCCAATTATTAATTCAAATAATTTTGGGGATCAAATTGTTGAAGTTAAAGTTGAGATTGATAAATCACTCTCTAAGACTGAGCGTGATCTGTATCAACAAATTAAAAACACAACCGATACAAAAGAATCACCTTTCGATCGATTCAAAAGAGCATTTAGAAGGTAGGAAACTATCTTCTTTTTTTGTGATTGGTTATAATACTTTTGGAGGTTCTAGATGAAAACAGTAAAAATTGACTTTCAATATCCAAAAATACAACAGAATCCACATCATTTAGAGATTAAGGATTCACTCAATGAACTACTTTTAGAAGTCAAACATGACTTCTTAGATAATGATATACAACTGGATTATATCGAGAATACAACCGATGATTACCACTTAAGAATCAATGATCAAGAGGTCGATTTTGAGTGTCATTGTCAAGATAATCCACAAGATTGTTTATGCCAAACGATCGATAAGATTCGAAAATCACTCTTTGAAGCAGCTAATTTTAAAATGACTAGCTGTGGATGTGGTGGAAATTGTGGGTGTCATTAAAGCGATTAGTGTATAATAATACACATAAGGAGAAAAAGAGATGAATATAACTAAAAAACAAATAGGAGTTCATTTAATTAACTGGATTATTGCTGTCGCATTATTTATTTTATTTTTTATTAACTTTTTTGGGGATTTATCCGTGTGGGATATGGCCTCAGAAATTTCATTCTTGTTTATCTTATTGATTTTACCATTAGTATTAGCCGGGCTTGGTTTAGTCAAAACAATTAATGACAAATACATCCACTTAGGATGGGTGATTATTAGCGCCATGACCATTGGAATTTTAATGATGGTCACGACCATTATGTCAACACTAGGAAGCTTTGGCTCAGTCTTTGGTTATGGACGTGTTAGTTTAGGTTTTGTCTTCTGGTTGATTATGATTCTATACCTCAGTGCACTTGTCTATAATAGTCTCGCGCTATTAGGCAAAGCAGATGATCTTCAAAAGACATTAGGTGAGAAAACAGGTCCAACTTTAAATAACTTAAAAGAGAAAACTAAAAATCTTCAAAAAAAACCTGTTTCAGAGAATCAAAAAGACACTCGTGTTCGTCGTGAATCAGAAATCGAGGTTGAAGAAACAACACCTCATTTAGAGGTTGCTCCACATGAGGAAGAAATAAAACCTGATTCAGAAATTTAGCACTCTATCATTGACAGTGCTAAACTGATTTAGTATAATAAGTAAGGATAAGTGACGGTGGTCACTTTTCTTTCAAACTTAGATTAGCACTCTATATTAGAGAGTGATAAGAAAGGAGAAAGTTATGAATATTGAACAATTAACACAAAAAGCTCAAGAAGCGTTAATGGAAGCTGTTAATTTTGCGATGGGACAAAACCATGCTCAAGTTGACAGTGAACATATATTAATCTCTTTATTAAACAATGATTCTCTGGATAGTCTTTTTGATGAGCTAAAACAAGATAAACAAGCGCATCATGATTATTTATCGAATGTAGTTAAAAACAAACCAAGAACTTCAAATGTTTCTCAACCACAATTGTCAAACAAAATTGAACCTGCCTTTAATAAGGCAATGTCAGAGGCCAATAAACTAGGGGATAAATTCATTTCCAACCAAACCTTTTATATTGGTTTAGCATCAGAATTGCCACAGTATCTAAATCATTTTAATCTAAGCGTCGATAAGATTGTTGACGCCCTAGTAAAGATTCGAGAAGGACAAGTGATTGATTCACCAACTGCAGAAAACACAATGGATGCACTAAAGAAATATGGGCGTAACTTAGTTGATGAAGTCAAAGCGGGGAAGGTTGATCCAGTCATTGGTCGTGATGCTGAAATTCGTCGTGTTATTCAAATTTTATCCCGTAAAACCAAAAATAATCCTGTTCTTATTGGTGAACCAGGGGTAGGTAAGACAGCCATAGTGGAAGGTTTAGCTTGGCGGATTATGCGTAATGATGTCCCGCTCTCTTTACAAAATAAAGATGTCTTTGAATTAGATATGGGAGCCTTGATTGCGGGTGCGAAATATCGTGGTGAGTTTGAAGAAAGACTCAAAGCGGTATTAAATGAAGTGAAGAAAGCAGATGGCAACATCATCTTATTTATTGATGAAATCCATAACTTAATTGGAGCTGGTAAAACAGAAGGGGCCATGGATGCTGCCAACTTACTTAAACCAATGTTGGCTCGTGGTGAATTACACTGTATAGGGGCCACAACCTTTGATGAGTATCGTAAATACATCGAAAAAGATAAGGCGTTAGAAAGACGTTTCCAACGTATTAACGTCGATGAGCCAAGTGTTGAAGATACAATCTCAATTTTAAGAGGGCTTAAAGATCGTTTTGAATCCCATCATGGTGTTCAAATTAAAGACTCGGCAATTATTGCGGCTGCGCAACTTTCAAATAGATATATTACGGATCGTTTCTTACCAGATAAAGCCATCGACTTAATTGATGAAGCTTGTGCCACGGTACGTGTTGAAATTGACTCAATGCCTCGTGAATTAGATGAAATGATGCGTAAGATTAGACAACTTGAAATCGAAGAAATTTCATTAAAAGATGAAGATGATGATCAATCATTAGTAAGAAAAGATGAAATTAGTGAAGAGTTAGAAAACATCAAAGAAGAATATCAAGAACTTAATCATCAATGGGAAATGGAAAAAGAAGAAGTGTTAGCTTCTAAACAACTTAAAGAGCAACTTGAATCGGCTAAGTTGGATTTAGAGAAAGCACAAAATGAAGCTCGCTATGAAGAAGCTGCTCGACTTCAATATGAAACAATTCCAACTCTTTTAGAAAAGATTAAAGTTCGTGATCAAAAAGATAAAGAATCCAAACTATTATTAGAGGAAGTTGATGATGAACTCATCGCTCAAATTGTAAGCCGTTGGACTAAGATTGAAGTAGGAAGACTTCAAGGTGGTGAGCGTGAAAAATTATTAAATCTTGAATCAAATTTAAGAAGACAAGTAAAAGGTCAAGATGAGGCACTACAACTTGTGACAGAAGCGATTCTTCGTTCAAAAGCACAAATACAAGATGAAAACAGACCACTGGGATCATTTATGTTCTTAGGTCCAACTGGGGTTGGTAAAACAGAAGTGGCTAAAGCATTGGCCAATCAACTCTTTGATGATGAAAGCAAGATTATCCGACTTGATATGAGTGAATACATGGAAAAACACTCAGTATCTCGATTAATCGGTTCACCTCCAGGTTATGTTGGTTATGATGAAGGGGGTCAATTAACTGAGGCCGTTCGTCGTAATCCTTATTCAATCGTGTTATTTGATGAAATCGAAAAAGCACATCCTGATGTCTTTAATGTCTTATTACAAGTACTTGATGAAGGACATTTAACTGATAATAAGGGAGTAAATGTTGACTTCAAGAATACCTTGATTATTATGACCTCGAATTTAGGGGCTCAATTTGCTTTCTTACCAGATAAACAAGATCGTCATGATTCTTATATGGAAGAAGTAAAGAAATATTTCAAACCTGAATTTATTAACCGTCTAGATGAAATCATTGTCTTTAATGCTTTAGACAAGGAAATCTTGACTCAAATTGCGGATAAATTTATTGGTGAACTAAAACAACGATTAGCTGAGCGAGAAATCACTATTAATGTGAGTGATGAAGCTAAACAACAAATCATCTTACAAGGTTCGGATGTTCAGTTTGGGGCGCGTCCAATGAAACGATATATCCAAAAGGAAATTGAAACTTTATTAGCTCGTCATATCATCGATGAAACACTCACACGTAATAGTCGTGTGGTGATTGATGTTCAAGATGGACATTTCATCATTCGTGACCAACAAATAATATTAAACTAAATAAAAAGGGAGCTATTTGGCTCCCTTTTGTGCTATTTTAATTTGTTCTCTTAACGTTAAGAGTTTTTGAATAAAGAAGACAATCATCGTAATCACAATTGCGCTAATTAGTATAGTGATCCAGATATTGGATTGAACAGCATAGAGTTCTAAGATGGCCAGTAACCCATAAATAAGAACAAAGCCTAGATGGAAGCGCTGAAGTGTTCTTTTTTGTTTGAGAACATCCAATTCATATCTTTGGTCAAAATCTTTTTGATTAATTTTAAATGGAATTTTATTTTTTAAGAAGACTCTTTCAAAATAAATGGTAATTAGTAAATAAGCGACAAATCCTGCGATGAAGGTAATTAGAATTCGATTAACAATGGGTTGTGCTCTTAATAGCATAAACAAACCAAAGTAAACCACTAACGCAATAAAGAAACGAAGTTTATAAAAACGAATCCATTTAATATCAGTCTGTTGGATTTGGTATCCTTTTTTTGTTTTTTCATCATAATATAGAGTGCGTCGTTTACTATCGCGAATAATATCATATCCTAAATCAACCACTCTTTGATCAACTTTGTTACTCATTTCCTACCTCAATTCTATTCTCTATGATACACTAATTTCATGAAAACTAAAACAATCATTGAGTCTAGAAAATCTGTTTCCCTTAAAGTTGTTGATGATACACTGATTATTCGACGACCGAAACATGTCTCTGATGATTTTGTTAAAAACTTTATTAAAAAGAAAGAAACTTGGATTAAGGCACAGTTGCGCTTAAATCAGAAATTTGTCATCGATCCTCATTATGGGATGACACTTTTTAATCAATTCATAAAACTTGAAACCGTGAAATCAAGCTCTAAGAAAATAGAAAAGTTAGACAATAAATGGATTGTTTATGCATCAAATGATCGGATAGCCTTAAAGTTAATCAAAGAAGAATTAACAGAAATCCTTATCAATAAAATCGAAGCAATTATTCGTGAGTTAAAAAAGAAAATAACATTTGAAGTGAGTTTTATCCAAATAAAAAACCTTACTGCTTCTTGGGGGAATTGTCGCACCAATAAACAATTAGGTTTTGCGTTTCGATTAATTCATATGGATGAGGCCTTTATTTTTAGTGTTGTGGCTCATGAAATTGCCCATCTGTTTGAGATGAATCATTCTCCATCATTTTATCGCGTGTTGTCCCAACTTGATCCAAACTATCGCTCATCAATAAAGGGTCAATTGGATCAATAAAGATCGTCTGATAATGTCCCATTTGAACCTTACCTAAAGGCGCATTTGGGATTTTTTTTAGTTCAGAAACTGACGTATACGCAACTCCAACAGTACTTGAGTTCATAAAGCGTGAATGATAAGCAGCAAGATTAGCGCCAAAGCGAATTAAACGCTCATTTAAATCCTCTAGTTTTGCTTCAACCACTACATGGCTACCAGCTCCATCTAAAATATGAAACCAAGTATGGGTTTTACGAGCCGCTTTAAAGGTTAGGAAGTCATTTTGAACATTGGTAGTTCCATAATGAAAGACAACATCATCAAATATTATGCTTTGATATTTAATAGGGTCCTCTTTCTTTTTGCGCTTAGGAGCTGCTTTCTTTTTATGGATGACACCTTTATCCATTAACTCTTGTCGTATTTGATATGCCCCAGCCACATCGGCTTGTTTGATTTGATGCGTTAAGCCTTCATAGTATTCAATATCATATTCTACTAATTGTAATTGATGTTGAATATGGCTAACTCCTTTTTTAAGTTTTCGATATTTTGTATAAAATAATTGAGCATTATCAATCCCGTTGTATCGCGTATCCAATTGAATCACTTGAGGCTCATTATTAAAGTTTGTGAGAGTAACAACAGGGGTCCCTTTATTAATTGCTTGGCCATAAGTCATTAGTAAATCACCCAAGTCTTTAAAGTCTTGATATGATTCAGCCTGTCTAAGTTGGACTTGAAGTTTATCGTGTTTATTCTTTGATTTCTTTAGTTCTCGCTTTATTATCTTTTGAAGATTTCCCGTATGTTTTTTAATCCGCTGTTGATGAACACTCTCTAGATAGACTTTTTCTAGTCCTTCTAATAATGGCATTTCTTGATAATCAAGGTTGAGATGTTTTAATTCAATCGCATGAAAATTAAGATTGGAGTGAATAAAGAGTTGAGTGGATTCTCTTAATTGTTTCATAATGACATTAAAGTCTTCATTGTTACGTAAACGATATTCTATTTCAGTGGCTAATAAAGGTGAAAAACCATGAAATTGTTTAACTAAGGATCGTTCTAAATCAATGTTTGCTTGAAACTCAAATGGATCCTTCTTTTCTTCTAGTGGTGGTAGATCATAATAGGCGCCACTAAAGATAATTCGTTTTGTGTTTTCATAGGGCGCAATTCGATTAAAAGCATCCAATATCTTATTGTTTTGATCGATAAGAATAACATTGGCATATTTACCCATTAGTTCAATCATTAAGCGATGGTGTACATCATCACCTAAATCATTCCGATTATCGATTTGTATTTCGACCACACGATCTAAACCGATTTGATTCATTGATTTAATCCAACCATTCTCTAAATGTTTTCTTAAAAGCATTACAAAATGATTGGGTTCACTCATCCGAACAAAGGCTTCGTTTGTGATCGAAATTCGATTACTGATTGAATCAATTGAAAACACCAAATTTACTTTTTGGTGGTTGTAACATTCAAAAATTAACTCGTTCTCAGAGATTTGAGCAATCCGATTAATTCGTAGTGGACATTCCTCTTGAAGTAGTCGAGTTATGTTGTTTAATAATATTCCATCTAATGCCATGCTCTAATTCTATCACACTTATCGAAAAGTGTACTCTTCATTGACAAAAAGTTGTGTAACGACTAGAATTAATACAAGGCGGTGAGAACATGAAAAGAGGACTGTTAATTGTATTTAGTGGCCCAAGTGGGGTTGGTAAAGGAACAATAAGAAATTTATTCATCAATAATGAAGAACTCAATTTAGCGTTCTCCATTTCAATGACGACTCGTAAGCCAAGAATTAATGAAGTTGATGGTCAAGATTATTTCTTTGTAAGTCGAGAAGAATTTGAACAAGCCATTAAAGAAGATAAATTATTAGAATATGCGGAGTTTGTTGGTTCTTATTATGGTACACCATTGGATTATGTCAATAAACTTAGGGATGAGGGCAAAAATGTACTATTAGAAATTGAGGTACAAGGTGCTCTTCAAGTTCAAGAAAAAGTAAAAGATGCATTAAGTATCTTTATTGTCCCTCCATCATTTGAAGAATTAGAAAGACGGATTCGAGGTCGCCGTTCAGAACCTGAAGAAATCATTCAACAACGTCTTGCGAAGGCGAGCGCTGAATTAGAAATGATGGGACGTTATAAATATGTTATCTGTAATGATGACCCACAATTAGCAGCAGATCTTGCGGCGCTTATTATCAAAAGACATACCCAAACAGCTCATGACTAATTGAGTTGTTTTTTAAAGGAGAACCATGTTTCTAGTCGATGTTTATACTCAAAATCCTATTCAACACAATCAACGATTGACCTATCAATCGGATTTTTTAATCCAACAAGGTTGTCGTGTATTAGTACCATTAAGAAATAGCCAAGTCGTAGGATTTGTCGATAAGAGTTATCAAGGAACACCTGACTTCGAGGTTAAAAAGATTATTGAAGTTATTGATGAATCACCCATTTTAAATGAAGAATTATTAGATTTAGCAAAGTGGCTCAGTTTTATTACTTTGTCTCCACTGATTCGCTGTCTTCAAGCGATTTTACCTAATCCACTTCGACCACAAAAGAATGCTAAGAATGCTCGTTTAATTCGAATGATTAGAGTTAAAGATGACACAGCTAAACTAACTGCTCATCAACAAAAGATTGTGGATGATTTAAAAACACAAGGTCCATTAAGTTATAGTGAAGGATTAAAGAAATACAAAACAAGTTTAAGAACATTAATTAAAAATAATATCATTGAAGAATATGAAGTTGAAAAAGAGTACCAAGAACAAACGATAAAACAATCATCAAATCATAAACAACTGACAAATGATCAACAAAAAGCAGTGGATGCCATTGAATTAGATAAAAAGTCAGTGTCATTATTGTTTGGCGCAACAGGTTCTGGAAAAACGGAAGTCTATTTACAAGTTGCTCAAAAGGTTATTGATAAGGGTCAACAAGTTTTAATATTAGTTCCTGAAATTAGCTTGACGCCACAGATGATTGAACGCTTTCAATCTCGTTTTGGACAAGATATCGGTATTTATCATTCAGGACTTAATGACCAAGAAAAGTATGAACAATATCAACGAGTCAGAAATGATGAGGTCGACATTGTCGTAGGGACCAGATCGTGTATCTTTTTACCGTTCTCAAATCTTGGTTTGATTGTCTTAGATGAAGAACATGACACTTCTTTTAAACAAGAAAGTGTGCCTTATTATCACGCTAGAGAGGTTGCTTTAAAGCGAGCCGAAACCCATCAATGTCCGGTTATTTTAGGTTCTGCGAGTCCATCCCTAGAGACTTACGCCAAAGCTTTGAAAGGTGTATATCATTTATTAGAATTACCCCAAAGAATCAATCGTTCATTTCCAGAGATAAAAGTCATTGATATGAAAGCTCAATTAAGAGCCTTAAAAGATGATGTTATCAGTCAAGCCCTTGATGAAGCCATTCGATTGGCATTAAGTAAGAATGAACAGATTATTTTATTATTAAATAGGCGTTCTTATTCGCCGATTGTTCAATGTCAAAGTTGTATGGAAGCTTTACAATGTCCTAATTGTGATACAACACTCGCCTATCATAAGGATAGTCAATCGTATTTATGTCATACTTGTGGTTATTCTCAAAACAATAATGTTTGTCCAAACTGTAAAGGAAGAGCCATTATTATGAAGGGTGTAGGAACTCAGCGTCTTCAAGAAATTGTCGAGTCAAAATATCCTCAAGCGAAAGTAGGACGCTTAGATGCCGATACCTCCCGATTAAAGAATGCTCACTTTAAAATATTAAATCAATTTCAAAATCGAGAACTTGATATTTTAGTAGGGACTCAAATGATTGCGAAAGGATTAGACATGCCCTATGTTACCTTAGTTGGAATCCTACAAGCCGATAGTGCCTTAATGCATGATGATTTTTCAAGTACCGAGAAAGCTTTTAGTCTTATCCTTCAAGCTTCTGGAAGGGCAGGACGACATGATTTAGATGGTCAAGTCTATGTTCAATCGTTTATACCAGATCATTATGCTATCAGCTATGCCCTAAAACAAAATTATATTGGCTTCTTCCAACAAGAAATGAAGTATCGCCATCAGGGTCAATATCCTCCATATACTTATTTTTGTGAGATATTGTTAAGTCATAAATCTCAAGAAGCAATCAATGAATTGGCTTTTAAAATCGTCTATGCCGCTAAACAATTAAAGCTAAATACTTTAGGTCCGGCACCTCTTAGAAAACTATCGATGATGCATCGAAGTCGAATCATTATTCGTAGTAAAGATAATTTGTCTATGATTAAGTCGTTACATCAAATTCAAGAACAACTCCAATTACCAAAAGAAAAGGTTAGAGTGGTCTTTAATATTAATCCACTTCATTTGAGCTCATGAAAAATCAACGCGAAATAAGTTATGAAATACTAGTAAATAAACAATATGCTAATTTAGAATTACAAAAACTCAGCAATCATCCCCATAAAGCCTTTATCACTCGTTTGGTTTATACCTGCTTACAACAGGATGAACTGTTACGTTATCAATATACTGACTTACTTCATACACAGATTCCTCAAGAGATTGATATCATTTTAATGATGGCCTCAGCACAAAGATATTTCTTTGATCAAGTAGAAGACTATGCCTTAGTCAACGAGAGTGTAAATTTAGCCAAGAAAGTAAATCGCAAATATAGTAATTTAGTGAATGCTGTCCTAAAGAAAATGGTTCAGCGGGAATTAAGATTTTCAAACTCAGATGACGATATTTTAGATTTATCAATTAATACGAGCCATCCACTATGGATGACCAAGTTATTGGTAGCACAATATGGGTTTAATGAGACCAAAGAACTCTTGAATCATCATAATACACAACCTCCACTAGATATCCGTGTTAATGAAAATAAAATTGATATAGGACTGGTGTTAGATGCTTATCCAATTTATAAAATTGATAATAGACTAATTGCGGAACCTACAATTTTTACAACAAACGCCTTAGATGAGGGATTTGTTCTTATACAAGATCGTAACTCGCAACAGTTAATTAATAATATAAAATTTATAATTGATGATAATATTTTAGACGCATGTACAGCACCTGGAACTAAATTAACACAAATGGCTGATAAAGTATTAGAAGGTTCATGTATTGGAATTGATTTACATGAACATCGAATCAAACTAACTAAACAACTCGTTGATCGTTGGGGCAATAAGAATGTTGAATTAATTGTTTCAGATATACTGAATTATCAAACAGATCAACAATTTGATAAGATCCTATGTGATGTCCCTTGTAGTGGACTTGGTGTGATTCGAAGAAAACCCGACTTGAAACGTCGAATTAAGCCCCAAGATTTAGATGCCTTGGAATTGTTGCAGGCTCAGATCTTAAATCATGTCAAACAATTTCTAAAAGTTGGGGGACAATTGATTTATTCGACCTGTACTTTAAATAAGAAAGAGAATCAAAAACAGATTGAAAAGTTTTTAAAGGACAATCCTGAGTTTACGTGTCTTTATGAGGAAACACTATGGGGTCCAAATAACAATGGAGATAGTTTTTATGAAGCCATATTGTTTAAGCAACACTAGCTGAATATGGTATTATTAATTAGGTGAGAAAATGAAGATTCAGATAACAGATTTAACATTAGAACAGCTGACACAGTGGTGTCTAGAAAATAATGAGAAACCTTTTCGTGCTAAACAAATATTTAAATGGCTTTATCAAAAACGAGTGGATTCCTTTTTTGAGATGAGTGATATCTCAAAGACGACTCAACAGAAACTAGATGATGCATTTGAGCTAAGAACCCTTAGAAAGCATCTTAAACAAGTCTCTAAAGATAAAACAGAAAAATATTTATTTCAAACAGCAGATGGTTTCTATATTGAAAGTGTTCTGATGACACAAGATTATGGTCTATCTATTTGTGTTACTTCACAAATTGGCTGTAATATGGGTTGTCGTTTTTGTGCATCTGGATTGCTTAAAAAGAAACGTAATTTAAATACAAGTGAAATTGTTGAACAGGTATTACAAGTTCAAGATGAACATGAAGAAAGAATTTCAAATATTGTTGTTATGGGTATAGGGGAACCTTTTGATAATTATGAGAATGTCATGGATTTTGTCTCAATTGTCAATCATGACTTAGGTCTTGGGATTGGGGCACGAAAAATAACCATCTCGACTTGTGGTTTAGCAGATCGAATTAAAGATTTCGCAGATGCTCAAACTCAAGTAAATCTAGCCATTTCCTTGCATGCACCAAACGATAAACTTCGTGGTGAAATAATGCCTATCAATCAAGCCTATCCATTAGATGACTTGTTTGAGAGTTTAAGGTATTATTTACAAAAGAATAATCGTCGATTGACATTTGAATATATCTTATTAAAAGGAGTCAATGATACTAAAGAGCATGCCCATCAATTAGTGAACTTAATTAAGGGGATGAATGCTTATGTCAATTTGATTCCATATAATCCTGTCTCAGAACATGGGTATCAACCAACTGACTTGAAAACCAGTTTGGCTTTCTATGACATATTAATGAAAAATAAGATTCAATGTACCTTGAGAAAAGAACAAGGTCAAGATATCGATGCAGCTTGTGGTCAATTAAGAGCCAAGCATGAAGAGAGGGCATAGTATGAAGATCATCAAAAGCACTCAAACAGGTTTAGTGCGAAAGAATAACCAAGACAATTATTTAGTGAAACAATTCAAACAATCTGAAGTTACCTTATTAATGGTTTTGGATGGAGTTGGAGGATCTAATGCTGGAGAAGTGGCTTCGGCTACTGTCGCAAACTTATTTGCTGCCTATTTTGAAGGTTTAGAACCTAAAGAATCATTAGAAGAGTATAAGCGTTGGGCAATGAAAGCCTTGGATGAAATTAATCATGAAGTCTATTACTTATCTCATCAAAAGAATCAATTTGTTGGAATGTCAACAACTTGTGTCCTAGCCTTCTTCTGTGAATACGGACAATTCTTTATCAATGTGGGTGATTCAAGAATCTATATGATTGATCATCGAGATGAGTTAATTCAACTAAGTACCGATCATTCATTAGTCAATGATTTACTTGTAAAAGGATCGATTACCGTTGAAGAAGCCCATAATCATCCAATGAAACATGCATTAACTAATGCCATTGGAATTTATCCAAATCTCAGATGTGATTATCATGAAATTCAGATGCCTTATAAAAAGATTCTATTATGTACAGATGGATTAAGTGGATATGTTGAACATGACTTAATCCAGGAAATATTAACAAACGAAGAAACATCACTTGAAGAGAAGAAGAATGAACTGAACAAAGCGGTCAATGATGCGGGTGCTGTTGATAACTATACGTTCATCATCATGGAGGTTTAAATGGAAAACTTACAACTTAAACGATACACCATCAGAGAAAAAGTTGGTGAAGGTGGGATGGCCGATGTTTATCTAGCCTATGACAATGTCTTAAATCGTGAATGCGCCATCAAAATTATGAAATTAGAATTAGCTAGTGATCCGGTGGCACGAATTCGTTTTCGACGTGAAGCAGATGCTGCCGCTACACTTCAACATCCAAACATTGTCACTATTTATGATGTTGGAGAAAGTAATAATCGCCCATTCATTGTAATGGAATATGTTCGAGGTTTAACACTTAAATCACTTATTCAACAACGCGGCGCAATTGAAAAACGCGAAGCTATTTTCATTGCCACTCAAATTGCTGAAGGTCTACAAGCAGCTCATGAAGCTGGTGTTATTCATCGTGATGTTAAACCGCATAATATATTAATTAAAGCTGATTCGACAGCTAAAATAACAGACTTTGGGATTGCCAGTGTTCAAGGAGCTATTCAGTTAACACAACACGATTCAGTGATGGGTTCTGTTCACTATTTAGCACCAGAATGTTCACGAGGTGAATCTGCTTCTGAACAATCCGATATTTATTCATTAGGAATTGTTTTATATGAAATGTTAACAGGGGATCTTCCTTATAAAGGAGATGCTGCGGTTCAAGTTGCGATGAAGCATATGCAAGAAGAAATTCCTTCGATTCGCTCAATGAATAACTCGATTGAACAATCCATAGAGAATATTATTATTAAAGCGACTAGTAAAAATAAATTAACCCGTTATCAAAGCGCTCAAGAAATGCTTGAGGACTTGCGTAATTGTTTAAAACCAGAACATGCTAAAGATAAACGGATTCAATTAGCTCCAGCCACACCATTGGTTGAAGATCAAACAAGAGTCTTTACAGATCTTAATCCACAAAGCAATACTAAGACTGGATTAAGTACTAGAGATAAAGTCTTAATTGGAATTATAGGTTTGGCAGTCGTAGGTTTATTGTTCTTATTACTCACCAGTTTATTAGGAAATAATGCTGCACAACCTGAAGAGTTTGAAATGATTGATGTCTCCGAATTATCGATTGAAGAAGCCACTCAACAATTGGAAGAACTTAAACTAGAAGTAAGTGATTCTTATACCTATGAGCCTAATTCTGATATTGAGGTGGACCATGTTATTCGTACTTCTCCTGAATCAGGAACAATGGTATCTGAAGGGGATGAAGTTTATTTAATCATTTCATCTGGTGAAAGCTTTATTATGAGTGATTTTAGAGGTCGTTTAATCGAAGAAGTCAGAGAAGAATTAGAAGACTATGAATTCATCACAATAAGAGTCAATTATGAAGAGACCAATGAATATGAACCTAATGAAATCATTGATCAAGAAGGAGCCGAAGTTGGTGATGAACTAAGTGCTCAAGAAGAATATACATTAACCTTTACGGTTGCTGAACCGGCACCGTTCCAAATTCCTAATTTAATTGGTTTTAATTACCAAGAAGCTAAACGTGAATTAGAGCGCTTAGGGGCAAGAGTCCAATTAGATCCTCAAGATTCTTCAACATTAAGTGATGAAGAATGGTTAGAGACTGAGTTTGAGGTGATCACTTCAATGAGTCCTCGACAAAACTCAACCTTTACTCCTTCAGAGCGCAACCAAATTACACTTCAATATTGGACTAAGACAGAACGAGATGTAGTCAAAGTTGATAAGGAAGCTTTAATTGAACGTATTAGTTTTGCGAGTCAACTGGATACGTCACTGATGACTAATGAAACGGTCTATGCCTTAAAATTGGCTATTCAAAATGCACAATTAATTGTTGATAATGAGAATGCCTCTCAAAGTCAGGTCGATGGCGCACTCGCAACGATTAATGAAGCAATTAATTTACTAAGACCAATTCCGGTAACACCTTCAAATCCTACGGTTAATACCTTAACTGAAGGGGATGATATTATGACTGGATTGGCCGATCCGGTTGTTTCTATTCGTGTGACCAATGCGGCCGGTCAACAAATTGGTTTAGGGATGACTAATGCCGATGGAAGTTTCTCTATTAGCATTACTCCTCAACCTGGAAATACGCGTGTCTTTGTGACTGCCAGCAATACCGATGGATTAACCAGTGAGACCATTGGCGTTGATGTGGTACCACTTGCTCAACCAGAACCAGATCCAGAGCCACAACCTTAATATGAAAAAAGGAAGAATAATCTCGATTGTTTCAAACCAAGTCCAGGTATTGCTTGAAAACCATGAAGTGGTGGATGCCATTATTATGGGTAAAGTAAGACTGGATAAAGCACCAATAGTGGGTGATTTGGTTTTAATTGAAAAGGTCGAAGACAAATATGGTATTCAAGAAATCTGTGAGCGTGAAAATCAATTGGATCGTCCGCTCTTAGCCAATGTTGATCAAGTCTTTGTTTTGATGAGTACTAAAACACCTGATTTCTCAAGTTTATTATGTGATCGAATGTTGTTTAAGGTTATGTTAGCCAACATCAAACCGATTTTAGTTTTCACAAAAATGGATAAAGTGGATGAAAAGGATGAGGTGCATCGCTACATTGAAGATTATCGTCAATCAGGCTATGACGTGATTTTAGTCGATAGAGAGAATGATTTAAGTCCATTACTTGGTTTACTAGAAAATAAAATTAGTGTTCTAAGTGGAAACTCTGGTGTTGGGAAGTCAACGTTATTAAATCGATTAGATTCCTCATTACAAATAAGAACTCAAGAAGTTTCTAAGGCACTAAATCGTGGGAAACATACTACGACTCAGTCAACACTCCATCCAATTGGTGGAGGATTCATAGCGGACACGCCAGGTTTTTCTAGCTTATCTTTTGAGAAGGAGTCTAAGCGAGAACTTGCTGAGTCAATCTTTGATTTTAGAAATCACTTAAATTGTAAGTTTAGAGATTGTCTTCATCAAAGTGAGCCCCATTGTCATGTTAAACAAGGGGTAGAGGCTCATGAAATTTCTGAAATCCGATATGGAAACTATCTAAAAGTACTACAAGAATCACAGGAGGAATAAATATGATTGTAGCTCCAAGTGTATTATCGATGGACTATTCGAAATTAGAAGAGTCTATGAATTTATTGAATCAGTCACAGGCAAAATGGCTTCATTTTGATGTGATGGATGGACACTTTGTCCCTAACTTGACCTTTGGTCCTGATATCTTAAGAGGTTTGGATCAATTATCGGGTAAAATAATGGATGTTCATTTAATGATTGATGAACCTCAAAAGTATGCTCAAAACTTTATTGATAATGGGGCGGATCAAATCACAATTCATATTGAATGTTTTGAGTCCGTTGAAGCTTTAAAGGCATTTATTCATGAATTAAAAGATAAAGGGGTATGGGTTGGTGTTACATCTAAACCTGCCACGCCATTAGAGTGGATAATTGAAGTGATAGATTTAGTGGATACGGTCTTAATTATGTCTGTAGAGCCAGGGTTTGGCGGACAAGCCTTTATGCCAGAAGCTTTGGATAAAATAAAAACGATTGATCAACTAAGAAAAGAAAAAAACCTCGATTTTTATATTCAAGTTGATGGCGGTATTAATTTAGAAACTGGAAAACTGGCTAAAGAAGCAGGGGTTGATGTCTTAGTTGCGGGTTCCTTTGTCTTTAAAAACGATATTATTGAAACAATCGATAAACTATGTCAACTGTAATTGTGGTGTTGGGAAATGCTCAATTAGAGCCAAGTATTTTGTCTTTAGAAGGTGATTTTGTTGGAATTGATCGTGGTGCTTATTTATTAGCTTCCAATAATATCTCCATGCGTTATGCGATAGGTGACTTTGATTCAGTCACTGCGGTTGAATTTGAAAACATTCAAATCCATGCTTTTGAAATTATTGAATTAAACAAAGAAAAGGATGAGTCTGATTTTGAAGCATCACTACCTTTTTTAGAAGAATATGATGACATCTTAGTTTATGGTCATTGGGGTGATCGTTTTGATCACAGCATTGTGAATCTAAGAATTCTCAGTCGGGATTCACGAATGACATTCTTTGACTTAAACAATAAAGTAAGGGTTGTACATGAAGGTGACTATCAAATCGAAAAGAATGATTATCGATATCTGTCAATCTTTACTGATGAAAATGCAACTGTTAGTTTAAGGGGTGTTAAATATCCTTTAGAGAATCAATTGTTATCAAAGGATGATTTATACACCTTATCCAATGAAATACTGGATGTTTCAGCAACTCTTAATGTTCATTTAGGGAAGATTATTATCATACAATCCAAAGATTAATAAAAAAGATCTCACAGAATATGTGAGATCTATTTGTTTTATGCTGATTGTGACTTTAG
>CAYFSJ010000002.1:16390-74320 GCA_964345765.1 uncultured Erysipelothrix sp. | reverse complement strand
CTTGATGAAAATCAACCAGAAGACCTACATCGTGAAAGACCCGTAAGAGATGAAGATTTCCGCGAAGGATATACTGGTGATGTAGTATCAGAAGAGAGATATCAAGAGGGAAACATCGACATTCTTGAAGAAGACATCGCTCATCATGATGTTAGAGAACATGAAACAGATGTACTCGAAGAAGACATTGCCCATGATGAAACGATGGATCACCGTCGTAACGAACGTCTATGATTATGAATGTTTATTAAGGAGAGATAACCATGAACCAAACAATTAAGAATCAACTAAACCATAAAACCATTAGAGAATTTAAAGATAAGAAAGTAGACCAAGAAATTATTCAACAAGCCTTTGAAGTGGCTAACCACACGGCCACGTCCAGTCATCTTCAAGGATATTCAATGATTCATATAACTGATAATGAGTTAAAAGACAAATTATCAAAGATTGCGTATCAAGAGTACTTAGCAAGAGTCCCAGAACTCGTTATCTTTATTGTTGATCAGTACCGTAATCATCAAATTGGACTCCAACAAGGTTTCTCTCTACCAGCCACTTCAGATATGAACTCGTTTGTTCAAGGATTTACTGACGCCTGTTTAGCGGCACAAAACTTTACGGTGGCTTTAGAATCTCTAGATTTAGGTGCAGTCTACTTTGGTAGCATACTTAATGATGTAGAACAACTCATTCAATTATTAAACTTACCTCCATTAACTTATCCAGTGGTGGGTGTAGGGTTTGGTTATCCGAATCAACAACCTCAATTAAAACCAAGATTAGAGGTAAGTGCGAAAGTATTTGAAAACAGTTATGAGATAAAAAAAGATTATTTGAAACTCATCAGTGAGTACGACAAGCAACTAGCTCAGTACTATGATTTAAGAGATACAAATAATCGAGTTGATAATTTTAGAGATCAAATAGTCAAGAAAATGTCGAACTCAAATAAGAGTCGTGCGTCCTTTTTTAACCATGTAAAATCTCAAGGATTTAAAGTGAACGTTGACGATTAAACTCAACCTTCATTCGTTTAGTGTAACCATAAATTCTTGGCGCAAAATAACGATCGAGGGTAGGCGCTAATAAATTCATAATGATAATCGCAAAGCCAACAGCTCCTGGGAAATCAAAGAAGAATCGTATGCTTGCCGTTAAGACCCCTAATCCAATCGCAAACAAGGTTTGACCAGTTGGAGTCAGTGCCCCTGAACTATAATCGGTGGCCATAAAGACAGCCCCAAAGAATAAAGTACCAGTTAAGGCGTGAGCCAACATAAAGTCTAAATTAACACTAGAGAACAATCCCATCATGACCATTGTTGTAATAATGTAAAGAAATGGAATTTTTATATTAATTACACCGACAATCACCAGATAGGCACAACCAATTAAGATGGCGAGTTTACTCGTCTCACCAATATTCCCTCCTAAGTTAAATCCTAGAAACAGGTCCATTAGTGAAGGGAGATTAACCTGAGTTGGAAGAGCCGTTGCGCCATTGCCAATAAATTCAAGAGGGGTGACAGTCGACACTAAATCACTATGTGGTAAAACCCAGTTAGTTATCCAAGGGGTGAAAAAGACCTTCAATAAGACACGAGAAGTTGCGGCTGGATTGAGTCTATTTCTTCCTAATCCATTACCTATAAAATGTTTAACGATAACAATCGCAATAAAGCTCCCAAGAATATGTGACCAAAGTGGAGCAGTGACAGGTAAAGATAATCCCATTAGGACTCCTGTTACCATCGCACTACTATCTTTAATGGTAATTGGTTGATGGGTAAAATATTGATAAGCCACTTCAAAAACAACGGCAGAGGCTAAAGCAACAAAGACGTTGACTAAGGCCATATAACCAAAGAAGTAAGTGGCCGCAGCCATTACCGGTAGGGTTGCGATTAAAACTTGTCGCATAATCCATTGAGTACTTTTTGGTGATCGAATCTGAGGATTCATTGATTTAACTAAATTCATAAACGCTCCTCTACTTTGAACTGTTGGCCTTGATATTGGTCTTAGCGTGGCGAATATTCTCTAATAGTGGAATCTTAGCTGGACAAATATAGGTACAGTTACCGCATTCGATACAGTCCATTGCACCTAGTTGCGAACTGTAATCAAAGAGTCCTTTAACAGATGTCTCACTAATTAAGATTGGTTGTAGATTAACTGGACAGACGTTCAAACATTCTGAACACATAATACATGGGGTTTGTTCTTGTTGTTTTAAGTCATCACTGACCAAGGCTAATAGACCATTGGTTCCCTTAGTGATTGGAACATTTAAATTGGTAATGGTTTTACCCATCATCGGTCCCCCATTAAGAATTTTTTGTGTGTTTTCTTCATCCAACTGACAGGCATCTAATAATGCTTTGACGGGTGTACCAATCTTTACTAAAAGGTTCTTAGGTTCGCCAATACCATTACCAGATACGGTAACGAGCCGTTCAATACTAGGAATATTGTTTTTAATAGCATGATAAATTGATCGGACAGTAACCACGTTTAAGACTAAACATCCAACTTCAGCAGGGAGTTTAGAGGATGGTACTTCTCGTTTGGTCATGTTTTTAATGAGAACTTTTTCTGCCCCTTGAGGATACTGTGTTTTTAAAGTTCGCACTTGTACCTTGTCCATTGATTCTGAAGCTTTCTTCATTTGATTGATTGCTTCTCGAGAATGGGATTCGATTCCAATATAAACATTTTTAATGGATGGCATTTCATCTAAGATTAACTGTATACCTTGGATGATTTCATCGCTATATTCAATCATTGCTCGTGTGTCAGCTGTTATATACGGTTCACATTCTGAACCGTTAATAATGAGCGTATCGATTCGGTTATGTTTTGGTGGTTCAAACTTAACATTGGTAGGGAAAGTTGCGCCTCCCATACCGACTATTCCTGCTGCTAAGATTTTGTCTACAAATGGTAATTGATTAAAATCTTCATCTTCTTCAACTGTCTCTTTGTAGTCATTTCTGATGACAATGCATTGAGCATCGCCATTGAGTGTTGGACGATTTTCGATGGCGATGACCTCTCCTGAAACACTACTGTGGATGTTAGCAGAAATCTTTCCTTCTGCCTCGGCAATCTTTTGTCCCTTTTTAACATGTTGTCCCACTTCAACAATTGGTTTTGCGGGGGCACCAATATGCATTGAAACAGGGAATATATATTCATCGACGAGTGGTCCATCTTCGCTCATTAATCCCATTGTTCTATTTTTGTTGGGATTAGGGTGCGAACCACTGCGATAAGTTTTAAACGAAAATAACATATTTCGTTCTCCTTCCTCTTGACTCTTTAATTATACACAACTAATGAAGTGTTTTTATTAAATTTCGATAATACTTAATCCTTTTTGTTCCATTGGTTGGTTAACTAAGAATTGATTGTTCTTTATATGAAAGGCACCCCCATAGGCTAAGCTTTGTGGATGATGATTAAATGAGTTTACACCAATGATTTCGTCACTCATTTGGTTGGCTCTCTCTCTTAAGTTTGATAACTCGGAGTTAAACCATTGTTTAGGTGTGCTAGTAGTGTAGAGTGGCCAAATTAAAATGGATTCAGTTTCTTTAGGAGTGTCTGAATCTAAGTATACTTCAAAGTGTTTATTTTTAAGGCTAAAGCCTGAATCCTCTAAATGATCATAAATAACACTTCCTTGGTGGTTTATGATGAGGTAGGATTCTTTAATTTCATTATCAATTAATTGGTTAAATCCAATCCCGACACAACAACCATAATAGGTACAAGCTAGTTTTATTTGAAACAATAACTGACTATCGATTGTTAAGGCGTTTTGGTTATCCATAAATGAGAGTGGTCCTTGAAGATATTGTGCCCCAAATAAGACTACATCGACTTGATGTTTAGAGGCAACTGCCAATGTTTTTGTTAGATTATTGAGGTTAAAGTTTAAATCGTTATTTTTGAGTTCTACACAGGCTAATCCGATTTTCATGTTAACTCCTTTTATCGAAATGATGACCACATTTTGGACAGGTTATTTCTATTTTTCCTCGTCCTTTGGGTACTCTTACTTTTTGAGAACAGTTTGGACATCTAAAAATTTTAGTGGTTTGAGGTTTAGTAGTTTTGGTCATCAGTTGATCGCGTAATTTAATGAACTGATCATTTTCTTTTGAGCGCTGATGGATGTTCTTAGAGAAGGAGCGTAATAAAAACAACAACATTGTAAATAGAGATAAAAGATTGAAAGTATGTGTTGCTTGATCACTACGTACAAAATCAGCGACGAGTAAAAAGATAAGGTAGAAAATCAAAATAACGGTATTAAGTTGATCGTGACCGTATCTTCCTCGCATAAATTGATTGAATCTTCTTTTGAGTTCGATTAAAAATTCCATAATATCACCTGTTTTATTATAACATTTTCACTACTATTGGATTAAGTAACAACATACAAATCATAGTGATTAATCCGGTTAAGACTATGGATAGACTACTTAGGGCACCTTCAACTTCTCCCATTTCGATGGCTTTTGAGGTACCCATCACATGCGAACTACAACCTAAGGCGATACCTTTTGCGACTGGATTCTTAAGTTTGATAAAGTCGATTACTTTTGGTCCTAAGATATTTCCGGTTAATCCAGCTGCCATAATGGAGAAATTGGTCAATGGCATTAGACCTCCAAATGAATCAGTTAATGACATACCGATGGCAGTGGTAACTGATTTGGTTGAGAGAGAGTTAAATTGTTCAATTGAGAAGTTCATCACGATGGCATACCCAAAGACTAAAATGTAATTGAGTGCTACTCCACTTAAGATTCCAATTAAGACGGCTTTTCTATAGCGTTTAAAGGTTTCTAATTGTTTGTAAAGAGGGATTGCGAGTGCGATTGTCGCTGGTAATAACAAGAAGTTTAAGATTGAGGTGTTAGTTTGATAATCGACATAACTGACACCGGTTAGTTGTAATACCACCACAACAAATACGGTTCCAACAATGATAGGGTTAAGTAAGGGAAACTTAAACTTTTCTTTTATTTTCAAGCCTAATAAATAACCGGCGATAGTGATTAGCAGGCTGAAACTACTACTATTAAAGAGTTCACTCATGAGTTTGTTCCATCACTTTCTGAGTTATTAAACCGCTGATGGCTAAAACAATTAGGGTTGATATGACTATCATAAAAAAGGTTGGTAGGATAAAATCAGCCAGTTTTTGATAATGTTGGATAATACTAACGGTTGGTGCGATGAAAAAAAGACTCAGGTGGTTGAGTAAAAACTCACTGAGTTCTTTGAGCGAGTCGACTAATAAGTAATTGGACTTTAACAGTATTAACAATATTAATAATGCATAGATAGTCGCTGGAACAGGTAGTGGGAAAACTTTTTGTAGGACTTCCCCAATAAATAAGAGTCCGATTAAGATTAAGAATTGTTTTAGAATTTTCATTGTTTAATCATATCATAATCAACACCATTTCAAATAATATATAATGTATTAATATCAAGGAAAGAGTATGAGAATTAGAAAAACGACCTTACAGGATTTAGAAATATTATTACAGTTGTTTGAAACGGCTAGAAGATTTATGAGAAAGACGGGTAATCACTTTCAATGGCATCAAGGTTATCCTAGTCTAGAATTATTGACCAATGATATTAAAAATGGTGAATCTTATGTCGTTTGTAATGAAAATAATGATATTATAGGAACGTTGATGTTTCGGATTGGTGAAGATCAAACTTACCATGTTATTGATGGTAAGTGGTTAAATGAGGAACCATATGGTGTGATTCATCGAATTGCGAGTAATCAAAAAGAAAAAGGAATTGGTCAATTTGTTTTTGATTGGGCATTGAATCAATGTTCTAATCTTAGGATTGATACCCATCAAGATAATAAGGTAATGAGAAACTTACTGATTAAAGAAGGGTTTGTTGAGTGTGGGATTATTTATTTAGATAACAATGACCCGCGCATTGCCTATCATAAAGTGAAAAAGGAGTCGACATGATATTAACGTTAGATGTTGGAAATAGTAATATCCATACCATCATATATGATGAGTCTAAAAAGATTCTCTTAGAGAAAAGGGATGTAACATTACGGGAGGCTGATAAGGAGCATTACCTTTCATATTTTGAGAAACTAAAACAGGAAGCATCTACTCCTATTAAGGAAGTGATGATTTCGTGTGTTGTCCCTCGTATTGTGGATGTGCTTATTGAGAGTGCCCAAGAAGTGTTTGAGACAGAGGTGACCTCTATTAATGCGAATAATGTTGATTTGGAAGTTCATTTGGATAATCCATTAGAGCTTGGGGCTGACTTTATTGCGGGGGCGTTTGGTGCGTTTAATCAATATGAATGTCCTGTAATTATTATTGATATGGGGACGGCTTCTAAAATTTCTGTGATTGGTTGTGATAAACAGTTTTTAGGGGGAGTGATTCAACCTGGGATTGGTCAAATGGCGAATATTTTAAGTCAAAATATTGATCATTTACCTCATATTGAATTGGAAGTTCCAGATCAAATGTTGGGTCGTAATACGATTGAGTGTATTCAGTCTGGAATTTTACATGGCTCACTGCTCGGTTTAATTGAAATTGCTAAAAGAATTGAGTTAGAATTAAATCAATCCGTAAAAATGATTTTAACGGGGGGTTATATCCATCTTTATGAAGATACTTATGGGATTGAGTTTAATCCACATATTATAAATGAAGGATTATATTATTTATCCAAGGAGATTAGACATGAATAGAAATAGAACAAAAGACTTAGCTTATAATGGGTTATTATTAGCAATTATATTAGTATTAACGATTGTGCCAAATATTGGGTTTATCCAAATCCCACCTTTAGCTTTAACCATTATTCATATTCCAGTTATTATTGGGGCTATTTTATTTGGTTTTAAGTCAGCCATTTTCTTATCATTGGCCTTTGGTGTTAGTTCCATGTTTGTTGCGGCAACTAGAGGGGCGGGCTTGGATGTATTATTCATTAATCCACTTGTGTCCATTTTACCTCGTCTTATTTTTGGTTTAGCGATTGTGTTTATTTACAATGCGCTTAAAAGAACTGGACTTCATAGTGCCATTCAAGTTGGTTTGACTGCTTTTCTAAGTTCTTTAGTTCATTCTGCCGTCGTTTTGTTTGCGATGTTAACTACATTGGGTATTCAAGAAGGTAATTTAAGTTTAAATACATTTACTGGAGCACTTACGACATTAGTGTTTGCGGGGGTTATTGGTGAGGCAATCCTTGCTACCCTGATTAGCATTCCTGTTGTTGAAGCAGTTAGAAGAGTAATCGATTAAAGAAGAGAAAACCTCTTCTTTTTAATAATTAATTTTGATATGATTAATTTTAATTAGACAACCAAAGGAGAACAGTATGAATAATTCAATCGATTATATGTTCGTTAACTTTGCTAATATGTTCAGTCCTTTTGGTAAAAGTATAGATAGTTCAAGTAAAAAGTTATTTAGTGGTGTTTGGATGGTATCTGCTTTGTTATCAATTGTGGTATCTGTAGTATTGTATCTGAAGAATGATTTGAATCTTGTTTTATCAATCGTCTTAGCTCTGTTCAATGTATTCTTATTGCCTTTGTTATTTGTTTTGTTTATCGTGATAAAAAAGGTGGTTACAATTCTTTGACCAATCAACAAAAAGGAGAGGTCAATGATTTGTATAAATCATCCATTAACCAAGTAATGACTATCTATTTAGTGTTTACACATTTATTAAAATTCTTAAACCTTACTGTCTTTGATAATCATCCAGCTCAGAAGATTGTTGAAAATTTTGTTTTAGGATACTTTATCATAGGGATCGTCTTATTATTCTTAAGAAGACTTTTAGAAAAGAATGCATAAAAAAACGACAATGGGTGCTCCCGTTGTCGTTTTTGTTTCAATTATTATTTAGTAGTAGCTTCTAACATCCAGATAGTTTTATCATGTTGTTCATTAAGTCCAACTAATAAATCCGTTGTTACTTCATCACCTTCAAAGAGGTCATAACCTTCATCAACAATCTTGTCGACGAATTTCTTTAAGTCAGCAATAACTTCTTTAACCATATCCATTGCTTTGGTTTGAGTATATTTCTTTTCATCAATGAATGAATGCTCTAAGAATTCAGCCAATGTAGAAACTGGTTTACCACCAATCATTAACATTCTTTCTGCAACTTCATCTAAGTTTGCTGTTGTTTCATCATAGATTTCTTCGAATTTTTCATGGAGTGAGAAGAAGTGAGGTCCCTCTACAAACCAGTGGTGTTGGTGCAATTTGATGTAGTGAACACCATAAGATGCAACTAATTCATTTAAAAACTTTTCTTGTTCTTTTTTCATAATTTATCATTTCCTCCTGTATTAAGTATAACTCATTTAGCGTTAAGTTTGTAGACAAGTGACTCAATCACTTCTTGCATATTGTGGTCTAAAACGGTCAAATCAGGCTCGAATCCGACATTTTCTCTAAAGTAATTTGGATTGAAATCGAAGTAAGCATTTCCAAATTGAACGACCATTCCAGTCCTTCTAAGAAAATAAGGTTGGCCAACAAAATTTGAGACATAACTACCTCTAGTTGGTGTACCAATAAAAATCGTATTATCAAGATGGTGTAACATATCCACCATCTTTTCTGCACCTGATCGAGTATGTTGGTTATGAAGGACAATAATTAATCCTTCTTTATCTAAGATGGTATCACTCGCAATATATTGATATTGATTATCAATGATCTTAACAGCTAAAGCTCTATGAAGTGGAGCATACATCATCGCATTAATAAATTCTGGATTTTCTCGTATATACCCTTGATGAGATATCAGCGGAAGTTCTCCCGTTAATCGCATAAACCAGTTGCCAGGATAACTCTCCATTCCTCCATCATTATTTCTTAAATCCAAAACAGAGATTCCAGGACTGTTTTTTACAGTAATAGCAAAGTCATCGAAAGGCCTATTATCAAAAATCATTTCAGTCTGATGAGCATAAGGGATTGACTCATCTAATTCAAGCAGTATAAATACTTGATCGCGCTCTGAAGAATTATTGCCTGTAGGAACATTTTTTTGATGATAAAACACTTCGAAATCTGGATATAAGAAAGGAACTAATGAAACGTCAACTTCTAACACTTCATTGGTTTCAACATTCATATATTGATTCTTCACCTTAATGAATTTTTGAGATAAATCATACTCATTTGGTTTACGTAATTGATAATCCTTAAAATCTAAAGTAAAGTGAGCGTTCTGGTCAAAGCCTGTATACTTACTAAAAATGGAAGATAAATCAAATCGACTAACAATATGATGCTCACTAAGCTCATTTCTCATATCAACAAAAGCTTGATCATATTCTTCTTTATAAAGAGGATAGAGTCCATAGTGAGTTTTAACCAACCATTCTAAATCATCCAAATCTTCTAAGGCATGTTTAACACTACCATCAAAACTAACCGTAGGTTGGTTAATAAAACGATTAAGATCTTTCATCTCTTTTTCAGAGGGTGTATCTAAATCAAGATTTAGCTCTTCTTCAGGTAATAAGAATGGTTTCTTATACTCTAAAAGAGCGGATGACTTTAATTCAGGGGTAACCTGACAACCACTTAATAAAATAAGGATAAGAATGATAATGGTTCTTTTCATAAAACAAATGTATCAAAAAAACAAATAAAAACACAACCTTTAGTTGTGTTTGATAACTGCGATTCTAAATTTTAGTTTTCTAAGAATCCTCATTAAGTAAGAAAATCCCATTAAGGCGATAGCACTAATTAGAAATAGCCCATACAGTTCATAGTTTAAATTACCCAAGACCTGGGCAGGTTTACTAAAGGCTCTAAAAGGATCTTGATTATTAAAGTATTGTGACAAAAACGAGTATAATGGACTACTAATAAACATAAAACCAGCTGCCATCATATAACCTAAATAAAGGACAATCATCGAAGCATCATTCACCCATTTCAATTTTCTTTGTAAAAAGGCTGATAATTGAACCACTACTAGCACGATTAATGAAACCCAAAAGAAAACTCTAAAGTAACGATGACTTAAATATAATGGTGCATCACTGGCACTTGCGTTATACACTTTTGGTAAATCATTAAAATTACTCGTAAAGTAAATCCATAATAGTGTCCCAAAAACAATTAAACTCAAATAACGGAAAATTGAACGGTAGAGACCTCTTTGATCCAGTTGAGTAAAAGAGCGTTTTAATTGGGTTACATTTACACCTGACTTAGGTTGTCTCACTGTTTTAGATGGTAACTTGTCCATGTGCTTCTCCTATTGGGTGTATCTTTCGAAAGACAATCAGTTTTTTCACTCGATCCATCAGTAGTTGTAAGATGGATAAGATTAAGAAAAAGACCATGCCTAAAAAGGCGGTTTGAGTCAGAAAATAAACATTATTTAAATTCTCAGAGATTTCATTGAGTTGAGTTTCAACAGGTTTATACTCGAATTCACAGTGATAAGGCGTCTCTTGATCTTCAACACTACAAGCTTGGGATTGACTTAAAGTCGTTATCTGACCAATCATTGGTTGGGTCAAAGAAAGATATAAACCACTGCTTAAAACAAAACCGATAAGTGTATAGACAATTAATGCATCCAAACGTATTTTCCTAAAGCGAAAAAACCATCCAGTAAAATACAAGACGATTAATAACCAGATAAAAATAATTAACAGTGTATTGATTGAAAAGAACGTCGATAAAATAGAATAATCTTGTAATAAGTTGGGCTGTGTATTAAATATAACAATACTTAACTCTTTAACAAGTTCTGATGTCCATATGCGACCAATGATAATAATCACCACTAACAATGTCATCAGACCCAACAAGATTAAAGAAATCGTTCCTTTTCGATGTGCTTTTATTAAACTTTGTTTTAAATCAATATTTTTTGGTGTCTCCATAAATGTTCCCTTATTGTTTGTTATTATGTCATATTCTGCCTTATAGTTCAATATGTCACTAAGTATGATAAAATACCTTCAAGGAGTGATATCCATGAGATTTTTACACACAGCCGATTGGCATATTGGCAAGATCGTCAATGAATTTCCAATGATCGAGTATCAACGAGACTTATTAAAACAGATCATTCAACTTTTAAAAGAAGATAATTACGATTGTTTAGTCATCGCAGGTGATTTATACGACCGAGCCCAACCTAAACAAGAATACATTGAATTAGTCAATCAAGCATTTAGACAAATTATCGAAGAAACAAACACCCCAATTCTTTTGATTGCAGGTAACCATGATTCTGGTGCACTCATCGGATATGGTGATTTTTTACTCCACAAACAAGGACTTTATTCAGTTGGATTATTCTCTAAAGAAGTTGTAAAGGTTCAAATTAAGGATTCAGATTTCTATCTATTCCCATTTGTTACGCCCTCTCAAGTTGCTAGAGAATTAAATAATCCCGACATAAAAACCTATGATGATTTATATAAGGAAATGTTATCATCTATCCAACTTAATCCCACTAAGAATAATATCTTATTAGCCCATGGTTATATTGTTAAAGACGGTAACGTCATCGAGAAAGAAGATTCAGTAAGACCACTCAGTGTTGGGACGGCAGAATATGTTAGCACAAATCATCTAGAGGCGTTTGATTATGTCGCCCTAGGGCACCTTCATTCTCATCATCATATCGGAAGTGAAAAGATTCAATACAGTGGTTCGCTTATGAAGTATTCAAAATCTGAAGTAAACAATCGAATCTCTGTAACAGAAGTAGAAATAAATGATCATCAACTCAAAACAAAACGACTTTACTTAAAGCCTCCAAAGGACCTTATTATTAAGGAAGGGTATTTTGATGATCTAATAAAAGAATCAGACGATAATTTTGTTTTCTTTGAACTTTTAGATAAAAATATTATTAGTGACGCCATGACCAAATTAAGAATCAACTATCCATTTGCGATGGGTTTAACCTATAAAAATATTGAACTCACACTAACCCACCGGCGTATCTCACAACAAGAAATGACTAATAAATCAACATTAGAATTATTTGAAGATTTTTATCATAGTAGTCAAACACAAACCCTCAATCAAAAACAGAGTGACTTCCTCAAAGAAATACTAAAGGAAAAAACAGTATGAGACCCTTAAAACTAGAACTACAAGCCTTTGGTCCCTTTAAAGATAAAGTCGTCATCAACTTTACTCATTTTTTAGATCAAGGTCTATTCTTAATCACTGGTACAACCGGTTCTGGTAAAACCAGTCTTTTTGACGCAATCTTATATGCTTTATACGGACAGTTATCAAATTCAGATAAGAACCTTTTAGGTGCTAATACGATCAAGTCACAACATGCAGATGATAATACTTTATCTTATGTGCAATTAGAATTTGAAAGTCGATCAAACATTTACACCATCTATCGACAACCTGCCCAAAAAGTAATGGGGAAGCGCGGTCGATATATCGATGATGTCAATAAAGTTAAGTTAAGCAGTCAAACTTTATTACTAGAAAAATCAGAAGAAGTTAAAAAAGAAATTGAAGAAATTATTGGACTAAATGCCGATCAATTTAAACAAATCGTTTTATTACCTCAAGGTGAGTTTAAAAAATTACTCTTCTCTGCTTCCAACGAGAAGGAAAAAATCTTTAGAGATATTTTCGAAACACAAGCCATTGAAAAATTCACTTTAGATTTAAAATCAAGCGTTGACGAACTTAGAAAACAAAACACGCATTCCTTAGTTAAACTCAAAGCATTATTGAGCTCTGTTAATCAAGTTGATGAACGTTTAGAAAATCTCATTGAATTAGAACAATTTGATGAGATTCTTGGAATACTCGATCATTCTATTCAAGCTAACCAACAAGCGATAAAAAACTACCATCAACAACTTGATACATTAGAGAAACAAATGAATCAAGTAACCACACAGCTTCAAATCGAAAAAGAAATAAAACAATACCAAATGCAGGTTCAACAATTTGAAGAACAACATGAGAGACTTCAACAATTAGCTGCTAGTATCAATAAAGGAAAATTGATAATCGAAGCACTCAAACTGAAGACTGAAGTTAAACAAGATGAATTAAAGATCGAAATAATAAACAATGATATTAGTCAGCTTATCAAAGAGGAACAAGAAACACTCAAAGATATTGATAAGGGTCACAATGAGCGTGTCTTAAACCAGAAGGATTTAGAATTAATTCCATCATGGAAAAAGGAGATAGAAACGACTCAATTAACACTGAATCAAATTGAAAAAATGAACTCCCTTATATATAAGGAAGAGAACATCAAAAAATCAGAACAATCCTTCCTATTAAATATCGATCATTTGAAATCAAAGAAACAGAAGAATCAAACTCAGTTGGAAGATATTTTAATAAAACTAAATGACATCAATCAAGCTGAAATCAATCTTATTGAAGTGACTAAGACGATTGATGAATTGAAAAAGAAATCAGAGTCGTATATTAATCGTTTAAATCAATTAAATAAAATTGATAAATTGATTCAGCAGCGCCAAGTAGAAAACGAGTCCTTTAAACAGTATTCAAACTCATTCACTTTATTAAGTAAACAAGTGAGTGATGCTCAAATTCGCTATCATTCACAACAAGCAGCCTTATTAGCTAAAGACTTACAAGCAGGTCAACCTTGTCCAGTCTGTGGAAGTATTCACCACCCAGCACCAACAACACTAAGTGAGGAATCAGTGACTCAACAAGAAGTAGACGCTCTATATCAGAAGCTTCAAGAGGTTTTAGCTAAAAAATCATCCAGTCAACAACTAAAAGATTCATTGAATCAACAAATTCAAACTGAATGTGAATTACTCAATATTGAGGAAACTGCTGTTAAATCACAAATAGATTTAATCCAATCACTTCAAGTTATTACCAATAAAGAAATACAAGAAGAAGTGATGACACAAAATAAACTCAACCAATTAATTCAACAAAAAGAAGCCTACTCGAAACAAAAAGAAACTTTAGAAAAACAGAATCAAAAATTTGAATTAGAAATCGCTTCAATCTTAGGACAGGTCAACGAGCTAGAAAATCAATTAAAAGAAATTGTTGAAGAAAAGAAAACATTGGGTGAAGTAGATGTTAACCAGAAACAAACATTACTCGATCGAGTTATTACTTATCAAAAACGTATTGATCAGGCGACAGATAATAAAGACTTGATTAAAGATAAACTGAGTGCTTTAGAAATTGAGTTAACTAAAAATAAATCAACCCAAGATGTCTTACAACAAAATCTGCTTAATCAAACACAGGAACTAAAACAGTTACAACAACAATTTGAAAGTTATATGATGACTCATCATTTAACTTTAGAAGACTTAAAGGATAAAATGACTTTAGATGAGATACAGAAAGCTGAAAAAGAAGTCTCTGATTTTAATGTCAACTATCAAACGGCTTTAAAACAACTTGAAGCTTCGCATCAAAAAAGACTGTTATTAGAAGAGGTGGTTGATCATCCACTTGATAAAGAATTTGAACTAAAACAAAAACGTGTCAAAGTCAATGAATCATTGAACAAAACACAAGCCGTTGTAGATAATCAACAACATACCTATAACTTGGTACAACAAGAGAACAATCTCTTTAAACAAATTAAAGAAGATCTAAACCAATATGGACCTCTATCGGATGTGGCCTTAGGCAATAAAGAGAATGGCTATCTATCCTTTGAGCGATATGTGTTGTCCTCTTATTTTGAAGAAGTCCTTCATTATGCCAACTTAAGGCTTTATGATATGTCACAACAACGCTACAAGTTAGTCGTTGCTACTGAAGTAGATTCACGCAAGCGTTCAGCCGGTTTAGATTTAGAGGTCTTTGACCACTATACTTCTAGCACTAGATCGGTTAAGTCACTCTCTGGAGGGGAGACCTTTAATGCTTCCTTGAGTTTAGCGCTAGGACTATCTGATGTCATTAGTCAAAAGAGTGGTGGAATTCAACTCGAAACGCTCTTTATCGATGAGGGTTTTGGGGCGTTGGATGCTCAAGCGCTAGACTTAGCCATTGAAACACTCTTTGAACTAAATCAAGCAGGAAGGGTTGTTGGAATTATTTCTCATGTGAGTGAACTTAAAGAAAGAATCCCAAATCAAATCCAGGTGGAAAAGAGTGCCTCAGGAAGCTCAGTAAAAACTATAGGGTAAAGAAAAGCCTAACGAAGAACTCGTTAGGCTTTAATGTTAATTTGGTGCACCAAGCGGGATTTGAACCCGCACAGCTAATGCCACACGCCCCTCAAGCGTGCGCGTCTACCAATTCCGCCACTGGTGCATTGGAATAATATTATATCATTTTCATCTGAGAATGGAAGTCAAAAAAAACTCAAGGGAGACTTGAGTTTTCTTGATCGCTTGTTATAGAAAGGAAATCATGTTATCAGGAGGAAACTGTACAATGACAACAAGCTAGTTTGTAAGAACTTAACTACATTATACGCTTAGATTTAAACATGTCAACACTTTTACAGAAAAATTTTTAAATATTTTCATAAATTATGAAAACATCTTACATTAACTAGGTGTGATATATTGAATATAGAATTTGTGAGGGTAATATGAAAGTCTATATTGATAATGATTATTTGGAATTTGATCAAAACAAAATTAATGAATTAAAACAAGTTGGCTATGATGTAAAAGACTCACCAACAGAAGATTTAGATGTACTTGTATCATCAAGACGCAAACAGATTAACAATACCGATAATTATGAGAATCTAAAATTTATCCAATTAACATCAGCGGGCTATGATTTCTTAGACACTCAACCACTGAAAGAAAAGGGAATTTTATTGGCTAATGCCAGAGGTGTCTATTCTGAAGCAATCGGTGAATTTGTTGTCGCAAGACTTCTACAGGTCTATCAACAACTTCGTCTATTAGAAAAGAATCAACAAACTCTAAACTGGGACAGAAGTTTAGATTTAGTATCACTCAAGAATTTAAAAGGAGCGATATTAGGAACTGGTTCAATTGGTAAAGAAGTCGCCAAAAGACTAAAAGTGTTTGGTCCATATTTAGAAGGCTTTAATACAAAGGGTAGTCAACATCAAGAATTTGATGCTTGTTATCCACTGGAAGAGTTTGATCATAAGGCACCTAACTATGACTTTGTCGTCATTACACTTCCTTTAAATGAGAAAACGTATTATTACTTTAATAAAGAACGTCTACTCTTATTGAAGCAAGAATGCGTATTAGTCAATATTGCTAGAGGTCCAATTATTAATGAAGCGGATTTAATTGAAATCATGGACTCTCATTTATTAGCTATTGTATTAGATGTCTTTGAAAAAGAACCTTTAGATCAAAATAGCCCATTATGGAATCATCCTAAAGTGTATTTAAGTTCTCATATTTCATTTAAGAACAATTACTATAAAGAGAATATCCAAAGCCTAATCTTTGATAATTTGGTTAAATACATCCATCAAGAACCATTAACCAATCTGATTGAACTGTAATAAAAAAGCTGCGCGAGCAGCTTTTATTGTTTGACGTTATAGAATGGATGAACCATTTCTTGGATTCCACCACCAATGGTAATGGTTTCAACTTCTTGATTTAAGACATAACCTTCTGGAGCCACTATCTGTTGGATGTAATAAGTTCCAGGAGCTAGGTTTTCAGCCAAGGCAGGATAGCCTTCCTGTGAGATAGTTGTTTCAACAGGTGATAAGAATTCAGGACCCGTTGATACATGATACTGAGCACCAAAGACTTCAGTTTTAGTATCTATGTCATAAGTTGAAATGACTAAATTGATGGTGTTGGTTTGACTCGTTGATTCAATAAATAGATTAGAGACCATGCTAAGGGCACGCTCTTGGCCAATCGATAAATAAGAAACATTATCTTGTGATGAGAATACTTCTGAGTATTCTTTATCAATTTTAAACTGAGGAACAAAACTAATCCGAGTGTTACGATCAACTTCACTAATATTGAAGCGAAGTTTATTTGATTCTTCACTGTCTAACACTTCTATGTTTTCAGTTGCTTGAATCTCAAAGCGATTTAAGACATTGTGTTGATCTTCTAATTCAAATGGTTCGCCTTGACTTAGACGCTCATCTGAAATGTTCATAATTGATCCATTAAAGAATGGAGTCTTACTATATTCTTGTTGAGTGTTAAGAATTTCTTGTTTGATGTCAGTTGTATCAATATCAACAAATTCGATTTGATACGGTGTATCAGTATCTGGATTCACAATGGTTTCCCAGATTAATTCTTGAGTCGCAATATAATATTTTATATAGTCCTCATTATTGATAGTTGTGTCATGGTAGAAATCACCGTAGAGGACTTCATAATCACTTTCACTTAATTGAGTATTACTTTGAGCTTTTTGTTGTCCAGCATCATTTAATACCCAAAAGCCATAACCATATTGTGCATAGTTGTAAACACGATCCTTGGTATTAGTATCTACATCATCATTCTTATAGAAGGTAGAGTTAGTCAGGCCACGACCTGATTCATTGGTTACTCTAGGATTTAATGAGTAGATAGGTCCAGTCACTGCTTGGACTTCTTCTTGGTTGGTATCAATAGTTGGGATACTTAAGGTATAAGTTTTTTCATCTCCCGAAATAGTATATTCATATTGATTTGATTCTTCATTAACATTTAAGATGTAGGGCGTTGAGACCGCGCTTTGACACCCCACTAGTAGTAACATGACTACTAATAGTGCTTTTATTTTTTTCATATTTCCTCCTGTATCTAAGGTGTTAGTAGTTTATCATAAAAGAAAAAAAAGATAAATTTTATAGTTTTAAGCAAAAAAAGTTTAAAAAATTAAAGTGACAAAATAGTCACTTAACAGTAGCTTTTTATAAAATATGTGAAAACTCACAAATTTCAAAGGGCAAATAATTTTGACTTATCAGTTCTTTTTTGGTTATAATAGCGACAGTTTTGAAAGATAACCAAAAGTTATCAATTAAAGGAGCATTATGAAGAAAGAAGCAATGATATTAGCATTACTCTCTCTAAGTACACTCTTAGGGGGCTGGGCTCTTCCAAGCAGAGATGTAAGTGCTAAAGATATAGAAAAGCATGAAAAAGTCCAATTGACTTTAACAGCTGCCGATGTCACTGTTGCACAATTCTCAGAATTTGATGCAAGAAACTTAGTTGTCTCTGGATCATTTGATTCATTACAACACTCAATTGTTGATACTAGCGTTCCTGGAACCTATTCAGTCACTTATATCGCAAATAAAGGCTTAGAAACCATTAAACTTTCTAAGACGATTGAAGTTAAAGATGGAGTTGCACCTGTAATTGATGGCTCTGACACAATTGAATTAAGATATGACTCAGAATACAATATTTTAGATGCTTATACAGCAACTGACAATATTGATGAAGAAGTAGCACTAGAAGTAGTAGGAGATGTTGATCGCCTTACTGCTGGTGAATATGAAGTTGTTATTAAAGCAACAGACTCTTCAGATAATGTAACAACTAAAGAAGTCGTTGTTACAGTAAATGAAGATCCTGAAGTAATTGCTTTGAGAGAACGGAACGCAGAACTTGCGGTCCTTGTAGATGAAGCTAACGCTTTAAATGGCACATTATTAGCAGATACAACAGTTTCAGCTGTTGAAAACATGTTAAATAGAGTCAACAACGCAAAAGGATTAGAATCTGATCACGCTGGCACACTAGCAAACTTATCGAGCGAATTAGCTGCTAAACTAGTTCGTACTAAAGAATACCATGCACCTGCACCAACCCCTGCACCTGCACCAACCCCTGCACCGGTTGCTCAAGCACAACCAACTGTAGGTTCAAGATCTAGCAACTCTGTTAATACATATGGAGCTGGATGGTGTACTTGGTGGGTCGCTGACCAAAGAGCTGCATGGGGTATGCCAATCCCTAACAACTGGGGTAACGCAATTTCATGGTATGGAAATGCTGCTGCACAAGGATACGGAGTTGGTTCAGCACCAGCTGCTGGAGCAATTGCTTATTTCCCTGGCGCTAACCATGTTGCTTTCGTCGAGTCTGTCAATGGCGATGGAACAATCACAATTTCTGAAATGGGCTATGGCTTTAGAGCTTGGGGCTTCAACAGAAGAACAATTTCTGCATCTAGCGCATCTTATATCTATTAAAAATTGAAAGGGTTCGATTCTTTCAGTTGATTTAAAGAATAAACCCGTAATAAAGAATTTTAGACAACGCTTGGGCGTTGTCTTTGTTTCTTAAGGAGGTAATAAAAAATGAATCTACTATTAAAAACTGGATTATTATTCTCTTTGTTTCTATCCAATGTCGTTTGGTTTAATTTTGAAGCAATGGAGAATGAACCAAAACCCAGTCAGTTAGAACTAAATATTAGTACAGAAGAAGTATTGGTTGACTATGAAGAAGAGTTTGATGCTTCCTCTATGGTCCTATCAGGATCTTATGACCAACTATTACTCCCAATTGTTGATACATCAATCTATGGTCCACAAGTTATCACATTTATGGCAACCCTTGATCAACAACAAGTTAAAGTGAATCGTACTATTTTCGTTAAAGATGACATCGCTCCAGTTATTGAAGGTGAAGAGTTAATCGAACTAAAATATGATTCTGAATTTGATATACTAAGTGTCTTTAGCGTCACTGACAACATTGATGAAAACTTAGAATTAGAACTCATCGGAGACTTAGACAGACTAACAGCCGGTGAATATCCACTACAAGTAAAAGCAGTTGACTCATCAAACAACGAAACAGTTTATGATTTCTTAGTTGTCGTCAACGAAGATCCTGAAATCTTATTGTTACAAGAAAGAAACGAAGAATTTAGTACTTTGGTCGATTCAGCAAACCAACTTAACCAAACTTTATTAGCAGATACCTCTGTTACAGCGATTGAATCGATGTTAAATCAGGTCAATAACGCAAAAGCACTTGAATCAGATTACCAAGAGAGTTTAAATCAGTTATCAATTGAGCTTAGTGCTAAATTAGAGCGTGCTGTTGAATTCTATAAAGAACCTGAAGTCAGTGCTGTAGGCCCTACAGTGGCTGCTCCTGTACCAACCCCAGCTCCAACACCAGTAACGCCATCAGCGCCAGCGCCAGCTCCACAACCAGCAGACAATAGTTTCTCAGTCACCATGACCCGTTATGGCATGGACTGTGTTGGATGTGTTGTTAGAGATGGTGTGGCCCATACCTCACATGGTATTGCCCTAAGTGCTAATGCTGTAAGACAACCAAATGGTGTTTGGCAAAACGGGATTACCTATAATGGTCGATTCATTATTGCTGGTAATCGTAATCATGTAAAATGTACTTTAATTTCAATTTATGATCACCCATATGAAGGAAGAGGAATCGTACAAGGTCAACCAATCCATGGAATTATGGCCGACAATGGTGCCTTTGGATATAATCACTTAGACCTATTTGTGGGAACAGAAACCAATATCAATGCTGTTTGGGTAGCTAATCCAGCAGCTCGTCCATACGCAATCATTACTGGTTTTGCGACATTTACAGGAAATGGGTGTTCATTCTAAGCGGAGAAATCCGCTTTTTTGCTTATGAAGAAAATTATTTATGCCTCAAATTCAAATTATGAAGTGATTAGTCACGAGCTAGAAGAACTTAGAACAAAACCAATTGTCTTAGTTTTTGTGCCAAGTTCAAAAGAAGAATATGTCTTTAAACAACGACAAGAAGCACAACTTATTGAAAAACTTGATCTAAATACTAAAGAAGTGATTTCACTGGATGATCAAATGAGTTCTGATCACTGGAACAAAGCGATTCAAAAAGCAGACTGTCTATATCTACATGGTGGCAATCCACTTATCTTTTTAGACTACATCCAAGAAAAAGGGGTCTTAGAAAGTATTAAAAACTTTAATGGTACTGTCATTGGTATTAGCGCCGGAGCCATGTTATTGAGTGAAAACATTGTCTTAGTTCCATCAAATGAAGAATATACGCAATTTGTTGTTGAACCAGCACTAAATAAGAGTCCCTTAAACATCTTTCCACATCTTAATTTTTCAGAAGTAATAACCCAAGGAGTTATGACAGGGGATGGATTAATGAATGTCGAAGATCTATTAAATCTCTCAAAAGAAGTGACTATCGATTGTTTAGCCGACCAACATTTTATCGTCAAAGAAGGCCAACAGCTTACTTATTATGGTGATCATTTCTATCAATTTACAGATGAAAAAGTTTATAAGTTAATCAATCAAGAGTTTAAAGAAATTAACTGGACTCCCTCTAGTGTTTATCAACATACAGATGTCACCCATTTTTATACAGTCTATGAGTCAATGACACAAGCCCTTAATGAAGGCAGAGTCGCTTGGCTATTTAATTTGGATGTTTCCTTAGAAGCTCAATCACTTGACTTAGCCCTAATGAATTTAGTAGAAACAGGGGTGGCCTATCAACAGGCCAATGAGTCAGATTTTAAATCATGGTTAATCGATCATCCACAAACTCGATATTGTACTTTAAGCTTAACAAAACATGATAACCGAGTCTTAGAGCATCTAACAATTCGAACGCGTTATATGAAATTTATCGAACAAATGAAAGTTTGGCCAAAACTAGACTAATCGACTTTTTTGTCCAAGCTTGTTTGAATGTGATAAAATAACATCATGAAGTGCCAAGTTACATATCTTCATCATTGTGGTTATCAAGTTGAAACCGACAATTTATTGCTCGTATTTGATTGGATAGAAGGTAAAATTAAAATCAGTAATAAAGACAAAGTTTGTTTTATTACTCATTCTCATCAAGATCACTATCGACCTGATGTCTTTGACAAAGATTTTGATACTTTTATTGTTTCAGATGATGTCCCAACTCAAAGTCATGATAGAATAATTTGGGTAAAAGAAGGCGATAAGCTTAATTCTTTGTCACTCAATGTTGAAGTTTTAGGAAGTACCGACTTAGGAGTCTCCTATTATGTTGAAGCAGATGGACTTCATTTGTTCTTTGGAGGCGATCTAAATAATTGGCATTGGTCAACTGAAAGCACACAACAAGAAATTGATGAGATGAATCAACAATTTTTGGATAAAATTAAACCACTTCAAGGAAAAAACGTGGATGTACTCTTTATCGATATTGACCCAAGACTACAAGTCAATTATGATTTAGGGGCGAAACAATTATTAGAAATTATACAACCTAAGTTCATTTTCCCGATGCACTTTACATCGGATATTAATAAAATGAGAGAGTATTATGCAACGACTCAAATTGAAAACTTAGTTCCTGTTTTAGATGATAACAGTCAATTTGAGCTAGATTGGTGAGGAAATATGTCAGTAAATCAACGTACAAAAGTTAAAAGAAGATTAAATCCAGCCGTATATTCCATGTTAACTGGATTAGTTTTTATTATCATTGGTGTCATGTGGTTACGCGTCGTCGATCTATTAATCGATATTGAAGGATTTGGCTTAGGCGATGTAATCTATCTATTACCATACGCAGGCTATGCGGTTATTGGTTTAGGGATTGTTATGATCTTTATTAACTTAATTCGAATCGTCGTCAGTAAACCAGTTGTGAAAGAGACGGTTGTTGTCAAAAAAAAGGGACAAGACCCAAAAACCATTCAAGAAGTAAGTAAATTTGAAAAGAAATACATTAAAGGTCTAATCTTTGACTTGGATGGTACTTTACTTAATACCTTAGAAGACTTAGCCAATGCTGGAAATTCTGTTCTAAAAGCAAGAGGTTTTAAAACAGCCAACCTTGAGACTTATCGATTAGGATTAGGCAATGGTCTAAGAAACTTAATGAAGTCAGTCTTACCACCAGACACTCAAGAAAAAGTCATTGATGAAGTTACTCAAGAAATGATTCAATATTATAGTGAACATTCGATGGTTAAAACTAGACCATTTGAGGGTGTTAATGAAATGTTGACACAACTCTCAAAACGAGGGTATTTAATGGCGGTTGTCTCCAATAAAAAAGATGACTTAACTAAGAAACTGGTTAAACACTATTTCCCAAATGTGTTATTTGTTGATTGTATCGGTGAAGGGGTGACCTATCCTCGTAAACCGGACCCAACAATCGTTAAATATTTATCTGAAAGAATGATGTTACCCGTCAATCAAATGGCATTAGTGGGAGATTCTGAAGTTGATTTTAAAACCGCAAAAAATGCGAATATGATTAGTTTTGGTGTGATGTGGGGTTATCGTTCACCAAAAGAATTAATTGGGAATGAACCAAATATCTTTATTCAAACCCCAAATGAGTTAGTCATGAACTTAGATATGATGAATCAACAAGACTCATATGACGATAGTTTAGAACTGACCCAAGAATTATCGGCACTTAATGTAAAAGAATTAGAAACGGTGAATGATCATGATTTGTTTGAAACAGATCAACAAGATGAAGTAATTGAGGTGTAAATCACCTCTTTTTTTATGACTCATACAGGATACTTTGATATAATTAAAGAAATTGGAGGAAACTATGAAAACACCAACATTAGTAATATTAGCAGCGGGAATGGGAAGTCGCTATGGTGGCTTAAAACAGATTGATGCATTAGGCGACAATGGTGAAACAATCATTGATTTTTCTATCTATGATGCCATTCAAGCTGGTTTTAAAAAGTTAATTTTAATTATTAAAGAAGAACATGAAGAAGCTTTTGAAAAACAATTGGTGAGTAAAATACGAGACCATATTGAGGTTCAATATGCTTATCAAGATTTAAATCAGGTTCCAGAAGGAATTGAAGTCCCAGAAGGGCGAGAAAAACCTTGGGGCACCGTTCATGCGTTATTAGCCATTGAACCAATTATTGGTGATGATCCATTTATGGTCTGTAACGCTGATGATTATTATGGGAAATCATCCTTTGTGTTAATGCATAACTTCTTAAGTACAGAAGTCGATGATTCACATTATGGCATGATCGGTTATATCTTAAAAAACACTTTAACTGATCATGGATCAGTTACTAGAGGAATCTGTGAAATTGAAGATGGTTATTTAAAATCAATTGTTGAAATTCAAAAGATTGAAAAAGATGGAAACTTAGTCAGAATCGAAGATGATGGTGCATGGCGCTTTATCGATGGAAGTGGCTTAGTCTCAATGAACTATTGGGGCTTTACACCAAAGATTCTTGAACAAATGAAACCTCTCTTTAAAGAATATCTCGATAAGAATCTTGAGTCTAACCCAATGAAAGCTGAATATGTTATTCCAACCGCGATGGGTCAATTAGTGGAAGATGGCACAGTCAAAGTTAAAGTCTTTACCTCAAGTGATCAGTGGCATGGAGTTACCTATCAAGAAGATAAACCGTTAGTGATGAAAAAACTAAAAGAATACAAAGAGAATAAACTATATCCAAAGGATTTATGGAAAAAATAGTCGTTTCAAAAGTTGAATTGAATGTCTCTAATTTAGAGATGATGACAGAGTTTTATCAAGATGTGATTGGGTTAAAAGTCCATAGTGCATCCGATAAGATGGTTTCATTAGGCTCGGATCGACCACTCATTGATTTAGTCAAAGTCAACCAAAGTGAACCAATTAATTCACTAGGCTTATATCACTTAGCCTTATTAGTCCCAACTCAAAAAGACTTAGGAGAGACACTTATTCATTTACTAAAAATTGGAGCGAACTTATCAGGAGCCGCAGATCATGGCTATTCCTTAGCCCTTTATTTAACTGATCCAGAAGGAAATGGCATTGAAATCTATGCCGATAAACCAATTGATCAGTGGATGATTCATGAAAATGGTGAAATTGAAGGTTATACTAAAGAACTTGACGTTCAAGCACTCTTAAAAGAAACCAAACAAGAATTTGATGGCTTAGTTGATGGAACGATTATGGGACATGTCCATCTTAAAGTAAAAGATTTAGAAGAAACGCAACAATTCTATCAAGAGTTAGGCTTTGAATTAAAGTCAAATTTTGGAAATCAAGCGAAGTTTTTTGCCATGGGAATGTATCATCACCATATTGGCGCCAATACTTGGCATGGGACTTATCTACCAAAATTAAGTGAGAATCAATTAGGCTTAAGAAAGATTCATCTTAACTTATTGAGTAAAGAAAAAGAACCTCATCAAACTGAAGTTCTTGATCCAAATGGAATTTTACTTAAAATAAATTTTGAATAAAGGCTCGAATCGTATCCACTGAGAAATACAGGGTGACTGCGACCGAGAACAAGGATGTCATAAACATTACTAACAGCGTTCTAAGAATATTATTCTTAAGCGCTGTTTTTATTTTCTTAGCATCTTGGTTGAGTGATTCAAAGTCGCCCACGGTTGGAGCTCTAAAGTAGGCCTCACTGATCCCCGCGAACCAGCCAACAGACAAAATAGGGTGAATGGCCGAAATAAAGGCTGTAAAGAAAGAGACAAGAATGGTTATAGGATGAGCGAAACATAGTGCTGCACCAATTGCGGAGGCAATCGAGAGGGTTAAGATCCAATCTTTTACTTTATTGAAACCTTCTAAATCAAAACCAAAGACAGACAACATTAAGAAGATAAAGGCAAAGGGCAAGATCCACTTCATCACTTTAGAAAAAGTTGATTTTGGTTTAATAACCTCAAGTTGTGCTAAATCAATATCATCTGCTTGAAGGTGTTTTTCAATACCAGGACCATGGGCAGCACCAATAATTACCGCAATGTTTTGACCAGGTGCTTCTTTAATGGATTGAGCCATAAATTGATCTCGCTCAGTCACTAAAATTCGATGAACAGTTGGGAAAGCTTCACTAATGTCTTTGAGGGCATTATTTAAAACATCTTCTTTTTTTAGGTTCTCAATATCACTCTCATCGATATTAACATCATCACTTTCCATTAGGGCGCCTAACATTTTAACTTTTTCCCATAAACTTAGATAAGACCAAATTCTTTTAAAGGTAATTTGAATATCACGGTCAATATAAGAAATTGGTATATTTTCTTGTTGAGCAAGTGTTAAGCCCATTCTCATTTCATCGCCCACTTGAGAATCCATTTGACTGGCAACCTTCTTTTGGTATTGAGATAAAATATAGTTAACAATAACTAGGATTAATTTCTTCTCTTTAATGACATCAATTAACTTCATTTTTGAATAATCGACCGGTTCATTAATTTTGGCGGCACGCTGTTTATCTAGTTCAATACAGATGTGATCAGGCTTAATCGTTTCAATAACATCTTTCACTTCTTGTACCGAAGCTTTTGAGACATGTGCCGTTTCAATTAAGGTAATTTTTTTATTGTTTATTTGTAGTTGTTTCATGAGCATCATTATACCATACTCATTTTAAGTTAAGGTCTAAACATGGTATAATTCCATTACTATACGGAGGTTTCAAATGGATTGGACGACACTAAATCAAATCATTGATTATTTGAGAAACCTGTTAGATATTGTGATTGTATGGATGGTGGTCCATTATCTTCTGAAGGTCTTTAGAAATAATGCCCGCACAATGCAAATTATGAAGGGAATTATCTATCTCTTCATCGCTAAACTAATAGCAGATTTTTTCCAATTACGAACGTTTAATGTTTTATTAAATTACTTATTAGATTGGGGTTTCTTAGCCGTAATCGTTATCTTTCAACCTGAAATTCGTTCCCTCTTAGAGAAGATGGGACAAGTGAACGCATATACAGGTATTTTTGCGTTAAGTGGCAACCAAAAACAACGCTTAGTTTCTGAAGTTTCAAGCGCAGTTTCATCTCTTTCTGAGAAAAAGATTGGTGCATTAATTACTTTCCAACGTGGCACTTCATTAGAAGACTATGTTAATTCAGGAACCCAACTTAACTCAGAGGTAACCAAGGAATTAATTACCTCTATCTTTGTGACAACAACACCACTCCATGATGGTGCCATTATTATCCAAGGAGATAAAGTGGCTTGTGCCTCTGCTTTCTTCCCACCAACCAATAATGATTTACCAGTACGCTTTGGTGCACGACATAGAGCGGCAGTTGGAATCTCTGAGATTACTGACTCCATTACAATTGTTGTCTCTGAAGAGACAGGTTCAGTATCAGTAGCTCAAAATGGGAAATTAACATTATTTGATGATGAAGGTCATTTATACAACTTCTTATCCGATGCACTCAATGTGGATGAGGATGATGTACAAAATAATGTTCCTTTCTGGAAACGTAAAGAAAGTTCCTTTGTTGATAAATCCGAAAAAACAATGTCTGAATTAATGAGACAAGAGAATAAGGAGAAGCGTGATGACACAAAATAACAATAACAATTCACCTGTATCTTTTGTTGGTCGAACTATTAGTGGTTTATCCTATTGGATTTCAAATTTAATTGACCGTTTACTCTATTCTAAACGCTTTTTAGCCTTGGTATCCTTAGTTATTACCTTACTGATTTTTGCCTCGATCGTATATTCTGAATCACTCGCAAGCCAAATCACTCAATCAACCGAATTAACAGCTGAAGTTGAAGTAGTCGGTGATTTAGATGAATATGAAATTGTCAATGTGCCTGAAACGGTTCAAGTGTTAGTTACAGGGGCAGCTGTTGATGTTCGCTCAGCACAAAACTTAGAAAACTATTCAGCAGTATTAGATATTTCAGATTTAGGTGAGGGCGATCATCGTGTGCGATTAGATCGTAAAGGATTCTCACCACTGCTTAAAGTAATATTTCAACCAGAATTTGTGGATATAAATATCTCGCGTAAAGTCTCATTAGAGTTTGAGGTCGAACCAAACTATATTAATAATGCTCAACTTGAAGCACAGTATATTTTGTCTAATCCTGTGATTGAGAATAATGTGGTTACCATTAATACATCTCAAGAAAAGATGAGTCGTATTTCTGAAGTGAGAGCACTCATTGATGTCGCTCAAAAGACAGAGAGCTTTAATAGTGTGGCTAAAGTAGTGGCCTATGATCAAGATGGTCAAGCTATGGATGTCGATATTCAACCTAGTGAAGTCAATGTGAGTGTTGAGGTCTCTTCACCAAGTCGTCAAGTACCAATTGTAGTGACAACAGTGGGAGATATTCCTAATAATATGGCTATCGAAAATATTGAGGTAGATCATCCTTCAGTTACTATTTATGGACCTGAGGAAGTTTTAAATACCATCTCTAGTATTCCTGCGACCATTCATGGTCCTTCATTAACCGATTCTGAGATTGAACTAAAACATACACTGGTTGCTCCTGAGGGAGTACGTACGATGGATGTTGAATCGGTCAATATTACGATTACTTTGGGTAAGAAACAGACACGTGATGTAGAAAAATCTCAAATCTTTAGAGAGAACAATGTGAATAACTATAATGTGGTGATGGCTGATGATTCTGATTTTGTAGTCGATGTTATATTATCGGGGACACAAAGTCGTATTGATTCGATCAATGCCAGTGATATAAAAGTCTTTATTGATATGACAGCACTAAGACCAGGCACACAAACTGTGAATTTGAATGTGAGTGGTCCAGATCCGCTTGTCAATTATGAATTATCTCAAAATGAGATAGAAATAATCATTAGTGAACAAGGAGAATGATGAATGAAGTATTTTGGGACTGATGGATTTAGAGGAGAAGCAAACAAAACTTTAAATGCGCACCAAGCTTTTTTAGTGGGCTTAAGTTTTGGCCAACAATGTAAAGAACTCTATCGGGATGGATTTATATATATTGGAAAAGACACAAGAATCTCTTCAAGCATGATAGAACATGCGCTTGCGGCAGGTTTAAGTAGTTCTGGAATGAACGTGAAATTATTAGGGGTTGTACCAACACCAGTTGTTTCTTATTTAACTAAAAGTTCAGAGGCCGTTGGTGCTGTGATGGTTTCAGCGAGCCACAATCCATATCGTGATAATGGAATTAAACTATTTAATCGCTTAGGTCAGAAGATTGCCCCTGAAACTGAACAAAAAATTGAACAAGTGATTGATCAAGAAATAGAGGTTGAGTTAGTCGATGGTGATGATATAGGGACCATTGAAACTGATAACCTATCGATTCAGCAGTATCTAGATTATTTAAATAAAGAAGTCCCATTAGATTTAACAGGACTAAAAGTTGTGCTTGATTGTGCCAATGGAGCAAGCATTTCGACCGCTCAAAAAGTCTTTGAAAAAACAGGTTGTGAGTTAGTGGTGCTTTTTAATGAACCTAATGGAAAAAACATTAATCTTGATTGCGGTTCAACCCATATCAACAATCTTAAAGAAAAGGTCTTAGAATTAAATGCTGATGTCGGTTTTGCCTTTGATGGAGATGCCGATCGTTGTATTGCTGTTAATCATTTAGGCCAAGAAGTTGATGGTGACCATATGATTTATATTTATGGTCGTTATCTCAAAGAAAACAATGAATTAAAAAATAATTTAGTTGTTACTACCGTCATGGCGAATTTAGGTTTATTTAAAGCATTAGATGAGTTAGACATTCAGACACATAAGACGGCTGTAGGAGATAAATATGTCTTTGAGGCACTTAATGAGTATGATGGATTAATTGGTGGAGAACAATCAGGACATATCATCTTTAAGAAATTAGCCAATACAGGTGATGGTGTATTAACTGCTTTAATAATGTGTCATGTGATGAGTCATAAAAATCAAAGCTTGGCACAATTAAGTGAAGACTTAAAGATTTATCCACAACGCTTAAAGAATGTTCAAGTTGTTGATAAGCATTCTGCACTTGAAAATGAACAGTTAAAGCATAAAATAGAAAGTGTAAATGAGTTTTTAGGAGATCAGGGTCGTTTACTTGTTCGACCTTCAGGAACCGAACCACTTGTTCGGGTTATGGTCGAGGCTCAATCTCAAGAACTCTGTGACCAATTGGTGGATGAAATTATTGATGTCGTCCATGCTAACAATCTCTAGAAAAACAAGGAGGGTGTTATGAAAGCAATTATTCATGTTGTTGAGGATGAGAAACATCTCAATGACTTAGTCAAATCATATTTAGAAGCAGAAGGCTATGAAGTCCGTCCTTTTTATACATATGAAGAGGCGATGATGGCCATTGATAGCGATGATGTTCAATTATGGATTTTGGACATTATGTTAAAAGATAAGAGTGGGTTTGATTTAATCGATCAGATTAAAATGAGAAACCCAATGATGCCAGTCATCTTTATGTCGGCGCGTGTTCATGAATTAGACCGTGTTGTTGGTTTAGAGAAGGGTAGTGATGATTATATTGCTAAGCCTTTCTTACCAAAAGAACTGGTTATCCGAGTCAATAACTTAATGCGTAGAGTCTATAAACTTGGTCAAGCCAAACTCATTGTCGATAACTATGTGATTGATGAAGTGCAACGTAAAGTTTATATTGATGAAGATGAAATCGAATTAACCACTAAAGAATTTGAACTGTTAATGATGTTTGCCCGCAAACAAGGGGTTGCCTTTGATCGTGAATACATTTTAAAAGAAGTGTGGGGCACTGATTATTTCGGATCGGATCGAGTGGTTGATGATACGATGCGTCGCTTAAGAAAGAAAATGCCTGATTTAAACATTCATACCATTTATGGGTATGGTTATCGTTTAGGATAATATGAAACGGATTGCTGAATACTTAAATTCGTTTAATTTAAAAAAACAGCTATTTGCGTTAATTACGCTAATCTCCGTTGTTTTAATTGTGGTCAGCTATTTTATTACGTTTTCTCGTGTAAATACTTTTGTTAATCAAGAAATGGTCAATTTAATTGATCGCTCACAAAAATCAATTATTCATCGGTATCTAGTCACTGATGTAGAGGGCGCCAATGCCCGTGAGATTATTTTTGATTACAATGATCCAAATATAACTCACTTTATTTATGATGAACAATTAGATGTTCCTTTAACCAATGCCAGCACTCTATTAGAACCGAGAGTCTTGGATGAAATTGAGACTAATATTGAGAATCAGACACAAAAGACAAAGGCCTATTCACTTCATTCAAACACATCAAAGGATACCTATTTAATTACCCATATTGATGATGATGTGAGCATTGTGACGATATTATCTCAATCGTATCAAAATGACTTTAGAAATATTATCACTCAATTAGTTTTATTTGTAGCTTTATTATCCATCGGAATTATATTAGTCTTCTTCTTGTTATGGGCAGGATCTATTATTCGACCTCTAAAAGATATCTCAGTCTATCTATCAGAGATGAATAAAACCCATCGCAAGAAATTAGATACAACTCGTAAAGATGAAATTGGGGATGTGGCTCGCTCCATTGTGAAGATGGAAGAAGAATTAATTCGTCAAGAGAAGGTTAAAATGGAAATGGTCCATAATATCTCTCATGACTTAAAGACACCTATTACCACCATTAAAACGTATTCTGAGTCGATTAAAGATGGAATATATCCTTATGAGACTCTGGAAAAGAGTGTTGATGTTATTTTAGAAAATGCGGATCGACTTGAAAGAAAAGCACATTCATTACTGCTTTTAAACCAACTGGATGCCCTGGATGATGAACCGGTTGAATTTGTTTCAATTAACATGAAAGACCTGATTTCTAAAGTTATTTTAAGTTTAAGAGTCATTCGACCTGAGATTCAAATCATGACTAACTTAGAAGATGTCGTGTTCAATGGTGATGAAGAACTTTGGCGTATTTCAATTGAAAACTTATTAGACAATGCCTTTCGATATGCACGTAGTATTATCGAAATTAGTTTAAGTAAAGACCGGATTACAATCTATAATGATGGTGAGAAAATGACTGAAGATCGAATAGAGAAGTTATTTAAACCCTATGAAAAGGGAACCGATGGTCAATTTGGTTTAGGTTTATCAATCGTTGATCGAATGACTAAACGAATGGGCTATATAACCCGAGGTTATAATCACAAAGATGGGGTTGAGTTTGAAATTGTTAATCCAAATCTACAACTTGAAAAAACCAAACGTCTTAGAAGACATCGTAAATCAACAAAACAGAGACATTAAGGCTCTGTTTTTTAATATGTTATAATTTGGTTAAATAGAAATGAGGAAGTTAAAATGGATTGCCCACAATGTCATGAGAATTATGTCTATCAAGATGGCCATTTGTTTATTTGTCCAATGTGTCAATATGAATGGACCTTAGAGAGCCAAGAGCTCGCTCAGCAACAATCACTCATCAAAGATAGCAATGGAAATATTTTAGAAGATGGTGACTCTGTCACAGTCATTAAAGATTTAAAAGTCGGGCGTGATGTGATTAAACAAGGAACAAAGGTTAAGAACATTAAACTACTTGATCAATTGGTCGATGATCATGATATTTCAGCTAGAGTAGAAGGTGTTGGCTCAGTCTACCTAAAATCATCTGTAGTTAAGAAGTAAAAAAGAGGTCTATGCCTCTTTTTCACTTTCTAAGATTGTTTTAGCAGATCCTAGTAATGCACCTAGATTAGATAAATCAGACGGTAGAATTAACTTAGTTGATTGGCCATCTGCTACTTTAGCCATTGTTTCTAATGCTTGAAGTCTTAAATACTCTTCAGTAGGGAAAGCATTTTTAATGGCTTCAATCCCGTAAACTTGAGCATCATATACTTTTTGAATTGCTTCTTTTTGACCGATTGCTTCTTCAATCATAGCCTCTTTTTTAGCGGTCGCATTAAGAATAATTGCTTCCTTTTGACCTTCAGCCACTAAGATTTGTGACGCTTTTTCACCCTCAGCTCTTAAGATTGATTCACGACGTTCACGTTCAGCACGCATTTGTTTTTCCATCGCATCTTGAATATCACGTGGAGGAAGAATGTTTTTAACCTCAACTCTTGATACACGAATTCCCCATGGGTCTGTCGCTTCATCAAGAATACTTCTCATTTGAGTATTTATAATATCTCTTGAAGTTAAGGTTTGGTCTAATTCTAAGTCCCCGATAATATTACGAAGGGTCGTTGCCGTTAAGTTTTCAATCGCATTAATTGGATTGTGGACCCCATAGGTATAAAGAGTAGGGTCTGTGATTTGGAAATAAACAACAGTATCGATTTGCATCGTAACATTATCTGCCGTAATAACTGGTTGTGGTGCGAAGTCTTTAACGATTTCCTTTAAGGTGACTCGATTCGATATTCTTTCAATAAAAGGAATAATGAAATGAAGCCCTCTTTCCAAAGTTCGGTTGTAAGCACCTAGACGCTCAACCACATACGCATCCGATTGAGAAACAACTCGAACACTTCGAGCGACAACAATCATGATAAAGATAACAATAATGATAATAATGATGGTAGAAATATTTTCTAAAATTCCATTGGCTGTTAATAAACTATTCATTGACTTTCTCCTTTATCTCTTTTACGACGAGTTTCACGCCATCGATACTAATAATCTCTACTAAAGTATTGGCTAATAAGGGTTGTTTGCTGGCATTAACAATACTCCATACTTGAGAATTGACTCTTTGTTGATACCAAACTTTTGGATCATAATCCTTCTCAAGTCTAAACTGCTGACCGATAATTCGATCATAGTTAGTATTAATTGTATCTCCCCGCATTAACTTGGTAGTAAATGGTCTCAATAAGACAAGTGACGCAAATGAAACAATCAGGAAGACTAATGCCTGTGGGAGTATCCCTAAACCAAGTTGTTTCATTAGTAGTGCTCCTAGAGCTCCTAAAGCGAACCAGATGGTAATTAAATTACCAGGAGTTATAAACTCAAACACCGCAAAGAAGAGGAATAAAATCATCCAGATCCAAGCCATGTCAATGTTAGTGTTCATTAGAGCTCCTTTCTGACCTGTTGATTAAGGTCTATAATTAAATACTTATTCTTTGGGTCATACTCACAATAGAATTTCGTATTATTTAATTCATATTGTAGTTGATTTTGTATTAATTGGCAAAGTGCTTTGTTTGAGATTTTAGCATATCCATTCCCGATTGAAATGTTATGTAATAACTGTAAAGGGAAGATTGCTTTGTCGATTTCGTTTTTGGTCACAGGATGAATCGCCACAAGGTTCTTATCGCTATCAATTCCTACGCTCACATAACGGGTATCTTCGAAGATCGAAGCAGCTTTTTGATTCAAAGTTATATTGTTTTCATTGATGGTAGCTATTAATGTATGTACATTCCCATCGATCCATTTAAACATAAGCTCTCCTTTCGTCCTTATTATATAATTAATTATCTTACAATTCAATCTAAATATTATTTTTCTTCCAAAACTTATAGGGTATAATGAATGTATGAAAATTGAAGAATTTATTATGAAAGTCTTAGCCATCTCAAAAATAGGAAAACGCTATAGTACCGATTCCTATGCTTTAGAAAACTATGAGGAATTAGAACAGTTAGCCAATGAACAACTTTCTAATCTGCTCAATGAAAAAATTGATACCAATTTCTATGATCGAGATCTATATCCAACAGTTAACTGTTCTGTTAGAACAATTGTTACCAATGTTCAAAATCAAGTGTTAATGGTAAAAGAAAAGTCTGAGTATCTATGGTCTTTTCCAGGAGGGTGGGCGGATGTCTTTGAAAGCCCACAAGAAAATGCTAGAAAGGAAGTGTATCAAGAGTCAGGTTATGATGTTGATATTACTCGATTATTAGCGGTTTTCTTTAGAGACAACTATAAACCTGCCCATCGAGTGTTAGTCAGTGAGTATGTTATTTATTTTCATGGTGTCCTTAAAGAAAAATTAAAAAATCATAATCATGAGATTGTTGAAATAGGATTTTTTGATATTGATGATTTGCCACCACTCAGTACAAAGAATTCCCAAATGGAAGTTGATCGAGCACTTGTTTGTTTAAAACATAATCAAACGACCTTTGATTAGGAATATGTTAAAATAAATAAAGAAAGAAGAAGGAGAATACAATGTCAACACCTCATATTGAAGCTAAAAAAGGCATGATTGCCAAAACCGTATTAATGCCAGGAGACCCACTTCGTGCGAAATTTATTGCGGATACATTCTTAGAAGATGTTACTCAATTTAACGATGTACGTAATATGTTTGGGTTTACCGGTAAATACAAAGGTCATGAAATTAGTGTCATGGGTTCTGGAATGGGGATGCCAAGTATTGGTATCTACTGTTATGAACTTTATACTGTTTATGATGTCGAAAACATCATCCGTATTGGATCTGCAGGAGCGTATACCGATGAAATTGATTTATATGAAGTCGTTTTAGTAGAAGGCAGCTATTCAGAAAGTAGTTTTGCTAAAGTGGCCTTTGGCTATGAAGAAGAAATCATTAAGCCAACCAAAACACTTAATGATAAACTAGAAGCAGTTGCCAATAAATTAGAGATTCCTTATCGTAAAGGAATTATTCACTCTTCAGATGTGTTCTATCGTGCAAACCGTGAAGAGTTTAAGGACATTTATAAAAACCATAAAGCACTTTGTGTAGAAATGGAAAGCTTCGCATTGTTTGCGACAGCTAGACATTTAAATAAGAATGCAGCATGTCTATTAACAATTTCTGATAACTTAGTCACCCATGAAGAAACAACGGCGGATGAACGTCAGAATTCATTTACAAAGATGATGGAAATCGCATTAAACATTGTTGTTGATTAAATTAGAAAAGGCCTCGGGCCTTTTTTATTGTCATCTCAATTCATCTATAATATAATACCCCCATAGGGAGGGTATATGAATCAAGGAAAAGAACAAGCATTAAGAACTCTAAAAATAGCCAGAGGCAATCTCAATGCGACCATCGATATGCTAGAAGATGATCGTTATTGTGTCGATGTCTCAAATCAAATATTAGCTGTCATCTCACTGTTAAAGAAAGGCAATGAACAACTTCTAAGACAACATCTAGAACATTGTGTGTTAGAAGCTTTTGATAGTGATAACCAAGAATTAAAAGAAGAAAAGATTGATGAAGTCATCTCGATTTTGTCGAAAGTAGGTAAGTAAATGGAAAAAATCTATCAAGTACAAGGGATGACCTGTTCAGCTTGCTCTAGTGCGGTTGAAAGAGCCATCGCCAAGATTCCTGGCGTTGAAAAAAGTGAGGTCAATCTTTTGACCAATCAAGCCATCGTCGAGGCCAATGAATCACTTAGCGATCTCGATGTTATCAATGCTATTGAGAAAGCGGGTTATCAAGCTTCTGTCATCTCCCAAGATAAAGAATTGAACTTAGAAATAAGTGGAATGACCTGTGCTAATTGTTCATTAGCAATTGAACGCAGTCTTAATAAGAAAGAAGGAATCAACTCAGTAGAAATTAATCTTGTTAATAATCAAGGAACGATTTCTTTTAATCCAGGACTAATTAAAACCCATGAAATTATTGAAACAATCAAACAAACTGGATATGATGCCAAAACAATTTCATCGGACAATGTTTTTGATAATACACAAGAAGATGATCGATTAAAGAAACAAAAACAAGACATGATTTGGGCACTAGTTTTTGGTTTTATTGTGATGTATATAGCCATGAGTACGATGCTAGGTCCATTCTCATTGCCGCTTCCAGCATTTATTCATCCAGACATCAATCCTCGTAACTTTGCCATGGCACAAATACTCTTTACCATTCCGGTTGTTTATTTAGGACGTCGTTTCTATACAAGAGGTCTTAAAGCGCTATTTAGAAAGAGCCCAAATATGGATTCACTCGTCGCGATTGGAACAGGTGCTGCCATCATCTACTCATTATTTAATACATATTTATTGTTTAATGGAGATATTCATGCGGTGCATCATCTGTATTATGAATCAGCAGCCGTCATTATCGCTTTAATTATGCTAGGAAAATATATGGAGGCTAAAAGCAAGGGTCAAACTTCACGAGCCATTCAAAGCTTACTTAATCTAAAACCTAAGACGGCACTATTACTCAAAGACAATCAAGAAATTGAAATCGACTCAGACGAGATTGCACTCAAAGATCAGATTGTCGTCAAACCAGGTTCTGCTATTCCAGTCGATGGAATCATTGTTCGTGGACATTCGGCTTTAGATGAGTCAATGTTAACAGGGGAATCATTACCAGTAGATAAAAGTGTTGGTGATTCTGTAGTAATGGGTACCATAAATTCATCAGGACGATTGGTTATAGAAGCCACAGCCATCTTAGGAGATACTAAATTAGCTCAAATTGTCAAATTGGTTCAACAAGCCCAAGCCCATAAAGCACCGATCGCAAAGATGGTGGATAAGATCTCTAGTATCTTTGTTCCTACTGTCATGGCAATCTCAGTGGTTACCTTTATTGGCTGGATGTTATTAACGGGTGATTTAGAACGTAGTCTTATGCACTTTATCTCCGTCTTAGTCATTGCCTGTCCATGTGCTCTAGGACTAGCAACTCCAACAGCCATTATGGTTGGAACAGGACAGGGAGCCAAACATGGTATTTTTATCAAATCGGCTGAAACGCTTCAAAAAGCATCAGATATTGAAACAGTAGTCTTTGATAAGACAGGGACACTGACTCATGGAGAGCCGGTAGTGACGAATATGCATCACATCGATCAGAATTTATTACAATTAGTGGCTTCTCTTGAAGCATATTCACAACACCCATTGGGACAAGCGATTGTCTCAAAAGCACAAGAAGAAAATCTAGAGTTATTAGAAGTTATCGATTTTGAGGCTATCCATGGATTTGGTGTTAGTGGTAATGTTAACAATGAACAATTAATTGTTGGAAATAAAGGATTGATGGATCAGCATCACATTCAAATTGATAATCTTGATTTAGTGGATCAATATTCAAATGAAGGTAAAACGGTCTTATTTGTAGCTAATCAAGACTCCTTATTAGGATTGATTGTTGTGGCAGATACACTTAAAGAAGAAGCTTTGGAAACGATTAATGTGCTTAAGAAAATGAAGATTGAACCGATTATGATGACGGGTGACCAAAAACAAACAGCCCATGCCATTGCTGAAAAGGCAGGAATTGATCATGTCTTAGCAGAAGTTTTACCAGATCAAAAAGCAGAGAATGTCAAAGCATTACAAGATGAGGGTAAATCTGTCTTAATGGTTGGTGATGGTGTTAATGATGCGGTTGCCTTAGTTCAATCAGATATTGGGATTGCTATTGGAAGTGGAACTGATGTAGCAATTGAATCAGCCGACATTGTCTTAATGAAAGATAATTTGATGGATGTTCAAAAAGCGATTCGTTTGTCTAAAGCGACGATGAAGAACATAAAACAAAACTTATTCTGGGCCTTCATATATAATGTAATTGGTATACCTCTAGCAATGGGTTTATTTGAGCGATTTGGACTTGGACTTAATCCAATGATTGCGGGGGCGGCCATGGCCTTTAGTAGTGTGTCAGTGGTAACTAACGCATTACGTTTAAGAAGATTTAAATAGAAGGGAGAATTCTATGGAACATAAAGTATCAGTACCTGATATGAGTTGCCAACATTGTGTAGCTCGAATTGAGAAATCACTAAAAGAGCACAATGTAGAGGCTAAAGTTGATCTTGATTCTAAGACTGTTTCTTATCAAAATGATGAGCAATTAGTTAGAAAAGCGATCGAAGAAGCCGGATATACAGTTGAAGCGAGATAATAACATCTCGCTTTTTTGCGCTTAAATATGTAAAATAAGAACATGAAGAAAATTATTAACATTGTAAATTTAGAAAATATGGATCAAGTCAATGTGCTCATTGAGCATTTAAAAGAGACTCGATTAACCTTTGAGGTAAGTTTAGAACACCAAGCAGTAATTATCTATGGTGGTCCGGATGAACATCGGATTGCTGTTCATGAAATAAGAAAGGCAGGGTTTGAGGTCCTATGAGTTCTAAAGAGAGAGTAGAACATTATCAGGCTTTATATCAAGAAATGATTGAAGAGAATCAAATGCTAGAAAAATTTGCGCAGCGTCTTGATTTAATTCATCAACATCAACTAGAGATGTCACAGTATTATCACAGTGATTGGATGGATGATTATGATAATCCACCACAATTTGATGAAGCTGTAGATATTTTGAATCAAGATAGCATCTATGAAGCCTTGTTTGAACAAAATCGTTTGTTGTTAGACATCAATTATAGGATTGCCAAACAATTAGTGGGTGAGGAAGACAAATGAGATATCATACTAAAAAAAGCATCGCAATGCTTGTGACGACGATTTTATTTGCGGGAATTGTTGCTTATTTTATGGTCAGTAACTATCCAAGTGATGGTTTAGTGCTTGCTGATATTCCACAATATTACAGCCTGTACTTAATTGGGTTTTTAGTTGTCATTATTTTAAATCGTTTGATTGTCAGTGGTGTCTTTCGTTTAATTCATTACAAACAAAAAGAACAAGAACCATGGCAAAAAGAAGACCAAGATATTATTGTTGAATATCAAGGTCTAGTGAATGTGTTTTTAATTGGAGTCATTGGTTTATTAATTGGCTTTGGCCTACTGTATTTTGATCAACCACTCCCTTGGTTCTTTATTATCTTGTTTATGACAATCCTAGCGATTGAATTAGCCTACTGGTTATCTGTCTTTATGTATAATCGTAAAACAGAACAAGAAATTATCATTGTTGAGAAGTAAGAAAAAGAGAAACGGATTATGGTTTCTCTTTTTGATATTCTAAAATATCGGCTGGTTGACAATCCAAGACTTCACAGATGGATTCTAGTGTGGAAAATCGAATCGCCTTGGCTTTTCCTGTTTTTAAAATTGAGATGTTAGAAAGGGTAATTCCTACTTTTTCGCTTAATTCGGTGACACTCATTTTACGTTTAGCAAGCATCACATCTAAATTGACAATAATTGGCATAAGCTACACCGTTAACTCGTTTTCAAGTTTATATTCAATGGCCTGATTAATGACTTTTGAAAACATCGATAAAGCTAAGCCTATAATGATAATGGCTAATATAACGGCAATTAAAAAGTAAATAGAAGCACCCGGTCCACCATAAGGCGTCACCATTGCAATCATAATAATGAGTCCTATTACCGCAACAAAACATAAGATTGAAATTGTATTAAGTGCTTTTGTAAAGTTATGACTAAAGACTTGTCCTTTATCAAATAAGATAAGTAAATAGATAATATGAACCAAACCTAAAATAAAGAGTGCTAATAATAACTGTGTTCCTAGTTGAAGAAAAAGTGCTACGGGCTCCATTTCTGGATAGGACTCTAATCCAAAGGCTGTTAAAAGTGGTATAACAAAGATTATGCCTATTAATGATAAGACAATAAAGATGGTAATTAATCCTTTTAATAAATGTGATTGAAATGAATTTTTCATACTAACTCCTACTGATTTATTGAATAATTTGATGCGGTTTTGATGGTATCTGCTAAAAGACTAAATCCAAGCCCTGCTAGTATTATGATAAGGGATAATACACTGAGGGCGATGAATTCACCTGGACCAGGACCACCTTCATTCTTTAATAGAAGATAGATGACGACAATTCCAGCAACACTTAGATAAGATAAAATTGATAATAGATTAAGTGATTTAGTGAAATTAAGTGTATACACCTCTTGATGGTCAAATTTAAAGGATAAATAAACTAAAACGCCTAAACCAATCATAAAGAATAGCAGTAGTACTTGAGTTATTAGTAAGATTGGTGTTTGAAGATGCTCTAATTCTTTCCAACTCTGAGCGATCTCTTGAGCTATCGTTGGCATTACATAAACAAGTAATAAGATTGAAACCAAAAAGAGTGGAATCAAGAATAGTTTAAACAGGTTAGATTTAAATTTGGTGTGTTTCATATCTTCCTCCTTAAACACATTATATTCTTATTTTTATGAAATGCAACAATTATTTATTGAAAAACAATAAATAATTGCCGATAAAAAAACTGCCATATAGGCAGTTTAATAATCAGTAACAGGTGAATAACGATTTCCAGCATTCCATAAGAGGAATTCATTAATACCATTATCTTTAAGTGCTTGGACTTGTGCTTTAACTTCAGCAGGACCATATGGTATGTACCAGCCAGAGCCAAGATAGCTAGCTGTGAAATCTTGTAACCAAGGTCTAGTAATTGGTGGATGTTCAACAGCCGATAAGATTTCAATTTCTTGGACAATGTAATTTTGAACCACTTCATATGGGGCTGTATCTGGAGCTCTTAAACCAAAGTAGCCAGGACCCCAGTGACTTGGATAAATCATTGAACTAACTACGTCACCACGTTCTGCCATCTGTTGGAAGTTTTGACCAATATCAGAATCTTCTGGGACAGTGGCCGTATAACCAAAGATATCAATCCCAATATCAACTTGATAAGGTCTAAGCCTTTCTTGAGCATATTCAATGAAATCATTAATGGCTTTCACTCTTAGTTCTTCCATTGGTAAATCTGATCCTTCGTAACGCCCCATGCTGTGGGTTAGGTTAGGTTGGAAAGCAGAAAAGTTTTCTGCAAAACGGATGTAATCATACTGAATTTCTTTAAAGCCAGCCTTAGCTGCCTCAATTGAGATATCGATGGTGTAGTCCCAAACTTCTTGCATGAAGGGGTTAAGGAATGCTTCACCACTATGGTTTGTCCAGACTGAACCATCTGGATTTCTAAAGGCGTATTCTGGATGATTCTTAGCAAAGTTAGTATCTTTAAAGGTAACAATACGGGCAATAGGATAGATTTGACGATCTTCAAATTCTTGAAGGGTGGTTGTCGCATCTAATACTTTTTCGGTGTTTTCATTAATTAGTGGATGATCCGTATGGAAATCCATGGTAATGGTTCCCCAGTCATTTTTAACATCTAAGACAATTGCATTTAAATTACTGTTTTGGATTAAATTCATATTTTCTTCATGTAAGGTTGCGTTAGCAAAACCATAGGCTGACATGTAGATGCCTTTAACACCATCAGCAGGATAAGGGATATCGATTCCACTATCATAGAAGAATTTACTTGGTAGATCTGTTGGAACACTCAGCGATGTGGTTTCTGGTGTTAGTACTTCAACTGGTTGACTTAAATCGACGACTTCTTCTGGAGCTTTTTCTGTTCTAAAAAAGAATTGCCAGATTAATCCTGCGATTAATAAGACTGGAATTAATAATAGAAGGAGTCCTGTGACATTTAATCGTCTTGTTTGTGGTCGTCTATTATAACTACGCTTACTCATTATTTACCCCGCTTAATTCAATTAGATTTGGATCAGCAATTGTATACCCTTTTTCTTGTAATCCATCGACAATACTGCCAATCGCTTCAGCTGTCCATTTACGATCGTGCATCAATAAGTTTGCTCCATCGGACAAATAAGGGGTATTGACCATAATATCGGCTAATGGTTCAGCTTGCATATAATCCGCTTCCCAGTCATAACCATAGGTCCAGTTCATCCAAATCATGCCTTCTTCTTGAAGGACTTGTTGGGTGTGTTCTCCCATAATGCCAAAGGATGGTCTAAAGATTGTTGGTCTTTCTCCAATAATTTGTTCAATCAAATCATTGGTCTTAATAATCTCTTCTTTGGTTTGTTCGTAATCAAGTTGATTTAAGTGAGGATGTGAATAAGTGTGATTGCCAATGGTAAAGCCTAAATCATGAATTTGTTTTAAATGACTTTGACCATGTTCATTTTCTAAAAACATACCATTAAAGAAGAAGATCGCATTGACACCTTTTTCTTTTAATTTCTCAGCAATCTCTAGTGAATAAGAATTAGGTTCAGGTTGAACAGCATCATCAAAAGTTAATAAGACAAGGGGATCACTTGATGTTTCATCCAGATGTCTAACCATAAAGTTTGCGTCAATTGTATATTTCGGTTCAACAACTGTTTCAATTGGTTGGACCTCTTGTACTTCAGGTTCACTGACTTCTACTAATTCCTCTTCTAGTTGAGGTTCATCGACTGACTCATTCTCTTGATTCTCTTGAGCTTCTAGGGCAGTTTTCCATGCATCTACTTGATTGTTAAGGGTTGTGTTTGTTTCTTTAAATGTTGAAATTACACCAACAAGTTCATTGTTTTTAGTGTTCACTTCGTTAATGCTTGTTTCTAAATCTTGAATGGATGGATCTTCCTGAATTAAGACATCAATTAGTTTTTGTTCAGTATCAAATTGAGTTTTAAATTGATTAATTACCAAATTGTAGTTCTCTTTAAGCGCACCTAATGATGACTTTAATGCCGATAATTCATCTTGTCCTTTTTCTAAGTGCTCTAAATCGACTTCATTTAATTTGTCTAATTCTTCTTGAATTGGTTCTAATTCTGGTTCGATGAGATTGAGTCCTTCAATGCGTTGATTTAAATGACTTTGAAGTTGACTATTGTCTTTAGTTAACGCTTCAACTTGAATGTCTTGATCAAGTAATTCTTGTAAGTTTCCTTGATGTTCAATGACCTTGTTTAAGGCGATAAGTGCTTTGTTGTTTTGGGTTAGTAAGACTTCTAAATGCTTATTTATTTGGTTAGCTGGGTTTGGTTTAGAACAGCTAGCCAAGACAAATAACGCAATAAATAGAAGCACTGTGATTTTTATTTTTTTCATAGACACCTCGTTTATGTTTTTTATGATTATTTAACAGTCAAAGTATACCATAAGCCTCTGACATGATGAAATTGTAATTATGTTTGATAAAATTAATTTAACAATTAAATAATAGTGTATTGGCGAATTAAACAACAGTTAAATTATTTTTGATTACCAATTCTTTGGATAACTCGATGAGCTGACTCTTGAATTGTATTGGTTGAGTTATTACTAAATTGCACCCCAGCAATCAATACACCATGGGCATGTAGATTCTCGATTGTGCCATACTTAGGGGATACAACTTGAAATTTGTCTTCTAAGACAATGATTCCGCCATGATCACTTTTCGTTAACAACTCTTGGTTAAAAAGCTTATTGATTAAAGAATTCTTATCTAAGGAACTAAAACTCATATCTAGACCGGTTGCATTTACCATCCAGTTAACACTGGCTGCCACTCGTTGAGTTTTTTCAGTTTCTTTAATAATGTCAAATAAATCAGTTTCTTTGTTCTTTTTAACATCAAAGGCATCCACAATTATTTTGATTTTACCATCTTCAACCATCTCATTAAGTAAGAGTCCAGTTTCTTCTGGGATTGGGCTACCAAAAAGCTGAATCATTAATTGGTATTTATCTGTGAATTTCTTCTTATCTGATTGATTGAGTCCAAACCATGCCACATTAAAAGAGGCGAATAGTTTAACGATGAGACTTTGAACTAACGAGAGTTGTTTATCTTTGATTAAACTTTGTTTGATGGTGTTAAATCCATCGCTATATTTTTCAATAATTTTTTGTGGATTAAGGTGATGCACTTTAAATTCTTTTTCTAAGAGTTCATCGACTTGTTCAAATTGGATTGTTCCATTTTGTTTGTCTCGAATTTGTTCAATATTCTTTATGGTGAAGTGATGAATCTGACAATCAATGCGTTCTTGTCTAACACTTGGGAAAACATTATCGATTGAAAACATGACTACTTCTTGTGCTTTATTGTTTTTGAGTAAGTATCGAGTGACATCAATGGCTGAAAGTGATGTCCCAATGACTCCGACTCTCTCAGTTTGTTTAATGTCATTTAATCGACTAACAACTGGATAAATTTGATTGATGTAGTTAGTTTGACCATTTAATTGAAAGAAATCTTTTGGTGGAAGAACCCCGCAACAAAGATGAACACGATCAAAGAGATCTGATTGACCTGATTGAGTGATAATCTTAAACTGTTTGGAGTCTTTTAGATAGATGCAGTCAATAACTTTATCAACCACTTCAGTTGCGCCCATTGTTTTAATTAAGGATTAAGTCTTTTCAATCATAAATGAACCATAAACATGTCGAGGGACATATTCATTGTAGTCATAGTTATTTTCTTGTAACCACACTTTAAATTCGTTAGGGTTATCGAAATCAAATGAAACATCTTTTGGTCTGACATTTAAAAGGATGTCATTAGAATCTTTTCTAAAGGGGAAGCCCCTACCAAAACTTGTTTTTATATCATAACAAGTAATCTGTGGTGGTTGTTTTTGTTTGTTATAAGCAACCAGGGTACCCATACCTGCGATTCCCATGCCTATGATTGCGACTTTTTCCTTATAGCCAATCACTCCTTACTTAATAATTCTAACAAACTGATGCTGATTTATTTGTTTGATTTGGATATAAAAAACGCACCATTACGTGCGTATAATTTCCAACTGGAGCAGATGAGGGGAATCGAACCCCCGTATTAACCTTGGCAAGGTTACGTTCTACCATTGAACTACATCTGCATGGCGGTCCCGACGGGGATCGAACCCGCGATCTCCTGCGTGACAGGCAGGCATGTTAAACCGCTACACCACGGGACCAGCTATCAAAGAATAAATGGCGGAGTAGGAGAGATTTGAACTCTCGCGCCAGTTTCCTGACCTATACCCTTAGCAGGGGCACCTCTTCAGCCTCTTGAGTACTACTCCATTAGGTTGAGTGCCATACAACTATACCATATTGAAATAATGAAATCAAGCAGAAATTTAGTGAAAATTTTAATTTACTTTGATGGTCAAATTTCTTGATTTTTTATTAAAAAAGCGCTTTCATTTCGCATTGTTTCTGATTATAATGTAACTAACGTTGAAAGGAGCGATTTCATATGCATAATAATCGCATTCAAATTGCTGAAGATGATTCGCGTTATCTCCTTTTAGATGAGTACATTGATTCCTATAAAGATAAGCGAGGTATTTCGTTGAATGTACTTCAAAAAGCTCAAAGTCTTTTTGGATTCCTTCCATTAGAAGTACACAAACATATCTCCTCAAAACTCAATGTGCCTATTGCTGAATTATATGGAGTAACAACCTTCTATTCACAATTTAGTACACAACCAAAAGGCCAACACACTATCTCTGTTTGTATGGGAACTGTGTGTTATGTCAAAAAAGCTCAACAAGTCATCGATGAAGTCTGTAAAGTACTTGACATCAAAGTGGATCAAACAACTAAAGATGCCATGTTTACTCTTGAGGCAACCCGTTGTTTAGGATGTTGTAGCTTAGCACCAGTCATGATGATCGACAAAGATGTCTACGCTAATATTGTTGATACATCTGAGATTTGGAATATTCTAAAAGAATATCAAGTGGGAGAACAAGATGAACCTCAAACTGATCAATAATTACGACCAACTCAAAGTAAAACATCTTGACTTTGAAAAGAAATATTTTAATTCAGATAATTATCGAGTGGTCGTCGGAATGGCCACTTGTGGGCTATCATCTGGCGCCCAAAAAGTATATGAAACATTCCAAGAAGAAATCGACCACTATCAAAGTAATAATGTCATCCTTGATAAAGTCGGTTGTATCGGTATGTGTGTCTATGAACCAATTGTTGAAGTTTTCAAAATAGGAAAACCAAAGATTACCTATGTTCATATGACACCAGAAAAAACAGTTAGAGTTTTTGAGCATCATCTGTTAAATGATGAACCGGTTAAAGAATACACACTCTCAGGTTTACGAGCTCAAGAAGAGACGGTTCTGGAATTATTACATCATTCAAAAGAAGGCTTAATTCGCTTAACTAATCCTGATGTCAAAGAACCTAAAGAACTGTATAGTCCCCGTGAACTAGAATTAATCGAATCACTCAAACATTTACATGTTGAAACAGATGATATTCTTGACTTGGATTTCTATAAGAAACAAACACGTATTGTCCTTAAGAACTGTGGCTTAATTAATCCAGAAAGCATCGAAGAATACATCGGTTTAGACGGCTATAAAGCTCTAGGAAAAGTTCTTTCAAGCATGTCCCCACAAGAGGTTGTCCAAGAAGTAATGGACTCAGGATTAAGAGGACGTGGAGGAGCCGGTTTTCCAACTGGTTTAAAATGGAAATTTGCTCTAGAGAACCAAGCTGATCAAAAATACTTTATTTGTAATGCCGACGAAGGTGATCCAGGTGCCTTCATGGATCGTTCTGTCTTAGAAGGAGATCCTCATTCTATCATTGAAGCCATGATCATTGGTGGTTATGCGATTGGTGCATCCTTAGGTTATGTCTATGTTAGAGCGGAATATCCATTAGCTATTGAAAGGCTCCAACTAGCCATCGATCAAGCGAAAGAAGTAGGTTTATTAGGAAATAATATTCTTGAGAGTGGCTTTGATTTCGACATAGAAATACGCTTAGGAGCCGGTGCCTTTGTCTGTGGTGAAGAAACCGCGCTTATCGCAAGTATTGAAGGACAAAGAGGTATTCCTAGAAACAAGCCACCATTCCCTGCTAAGGCTGGTCTATGGGGTAAACCAACCAACATCAATAATGTTGAGACACTAGCAAATATTCCTCAAATCCTTCATAAAGGAGCTCAATGGTTTAAATCTTTAGGAACCGAAAAATCGTCAGGAACCAAAGTCTTTGCGTTGGGTGGAAAAATAACTAACACAGGCTTAGTTGAAGTTGAAATGGGGATTACCCTCAAAGAAATGATTGAAGACATTGGTGGAGGATGCCCAAATAATAAGAAATTTAAAGCTGTTCAAACAGGTGGACCATCAGGGGGATGTATCACTGCTCAACATCTAGAAACGCCGATTGATTTTGATAATCTTGTTTCAATAGGATCGATGATGGGTTCAGGTGGAATGATTGTTATGGATGAGGACAACTGTATGGTTGATATTGCCCGTTTCTTTTTAGAATTTAGTGTAGAAGAATCCTGTGGTAAATGTGTCCCATGTCGTGAAGGAACCAAACGAATGTTAGAAATCCTGACGCGAATGACCCATGGTGAAGCGAGTGAAAAAGACTTGATTCAACTTGAGGAATTATCTCAAAATATTGCGCTAACATCACTATGTGCCCTAGGACAAACCGCCCCAAATCCAGTTGTTTCAACCTTAAAGTATTTTAGAGATGAATATGAAGCGCATGTCTTTGATAAAAACTGTCCATCAAAAGTATGTCACGCCCTAATGGGATACTACATTACTGATAATTGTGTCGGTTGTGGAAAATGTGCCCGTTTATGTCCAGTTCAAGCCATTGAAGGTGATATTAGAGAACATCACCACATCGATCAGTCACTCTGTATCCATTGTGGTGCTTGTATCAATAACTGTGCCTTTGATGCCATTATCCATAAATAGGAGGCCATTATGTCATTAAGAGAAAATGAATTGAATCCGAATCCAATTCACTTACCTAAAAAGGTAAACATTAAAATTAATAATATTCCACTAGAAGTCGATGAAGATTTAACCGTTCTACTAGCTGCTAGACAAGCAGGATTTGATATCCCAACCCTATGTTACTTAAAAGATATCAATGAGATTGCGGCATGTCGACTCTGTGTGGTTGAAGTAGAAATCAATGGACGCCCAATGAGAAATCTACCTGCATCTTGTGCTTTAAAAGTAGAAGAGGGAATGGTCATTAAGACCAATACCGCTAAAATTAGACGGGCAGTTAAACAAAATCTTGAACTTATTTTAGCCAATCATGATCGTGATTGTTTAACTTGTAACCGTAATGGAAGTTGTGAGCTTCAAGATTTATGTGAACAACGTGGAATTGATGTCGTCGGTATTACTGGTGAAAAGAGACCGCATAAGATTGATAGCTTAAGTTATTCAATTGTAAGAGATACCTCTAAATGTATTCTATGTGGACGCTGTGTTAATACATGTAAAAAAGTTCAAGGATTAGGTGTCTTAGACTTTGTTGGACGTGGATTTGATACAGAAGTCGCACCAGCCTTTGATTACTCAATGAGAGATGTCAACTGTATTTATTGTGGTCAATGTATTGAAGCCTGTCCTGTTGCTGCATTAAGAGAGAAATCTAATATTGAACATGTTTTTGAAGCCATCGACAACCCAGATATTCATGTAGTTGTTCAAGCCGCACCATCAGTTAGAGCTGCTATTGGAGAAGAATTTGGGGTTAAAATGGGAACACCAACCACAGGGAAGATGACCGCAGCTCTAAGACGACTAGGTTTTGACCGTGTCTTTGATACCAACTTCTCAGCCGATTTAACGATTATGGAAGAAGCCAATGAATTATTACATCGTGTCTTAAATGGTGGAAAACTTCCAATGATTACCTCATGTTCACCAGGATGGGTCAAATTCTGTGAGATGTATTATCCGGATTTCTTAGGCAATTTATCAACTTGTAAATCTCCTCAACAAATGATGGGGGCGATGATTAAAACCTATTATGCTCAAACCAATAATATTGATCCGAAAAATATTTTATCTGTCTCAGTCATGCCATGTACTTCTAAAAAATCAGAAGCGAATCGCCCAGAAATGGAAGTGGATGGTTTAAGAGATGTTGATTTCTCATTAACCACTAGAGAACTGGCCGATATGATTAGAGAAGCGGGAATTGACTTTAATAATCTACCAGATGAAGACCCTGATCCATTAATGGGAGAATATACAGGTGCTGGAGTGATCTTTGGTGCCACTGGTGGGGTTATGGAAGCTGCCCTAAGAACGGCTGCCGATATTTTAGTTGGTGAAGATGTCCAAGAAATTGAATATCATGATGTCCGTGATTTAAGAGGGGTTAAAGAAGCCTCTGTTGTATTACCAATTAATGGAGAACCAACCGAAATTAAAGTGGCAGTCGCTCATACAGTTTTAAATGCATCCAAAGTACTGGATGCAGTAAGAGCGGGTGAAAAAGACTATCACTTCATTGAAGTCATGGCTTGTCCAGGAGGATGTGTCCATGGTGGTGGACAACCAATTGTTAGTGCGAAGGATCGACTTGTTTTAGAGCCAAAAGCACTTAGAGCTCAAGCCCTTTATAGTGAAGATGAGCGTCAAGTTATAAGAAAGTCTCATCAAAATCCAGAGATTATTCAAATCTATCGAGATTTCCTAGGGTCACCAAATTCAGAGCTTTCTCATAAACTACTTCATACTCACTACTATCAACGTGATTACTACCAACAAAATCAGGAGGAAGAAGCAGCTTAGTCTGCTTCTTTTTACATATGAAAATACTTTTAATAAGACATGGAAAAGCAGAAGCCAGATCATTATCCTTAAGAGATGATGATCGGAAATTAACCAAAGAAGGCCATGATGATTTAAAAAAGAATATGCCTTATTTAAACGACTATCTAAAAAACGTTAACGTAAAAGTATTTAGTTCTCCGTTAGTGAGAGCGAAAGAAACTGCTCAGTATCTAAAACAACCAATTACTGAAGTGGATTTTTTAGAGACAGGGAATTTCGATGAGTTTAGTCATTGTGTTAATCAACATGATGACAGCGATTATCTTGTTTTTGTCGGTCATGAACCGATTATTTCAATTTGGATTGAGCGCTTAACGAATCAAGTAATTGAAGTTAAGAAGGGAATGGCTATTGAATTAGAGTGGCCACATCAACTACTTCAAGTATATAAACTTAAAGATTATATACAGTTCAAATAGGTATATTTATTGGATGAACTTCTTAATTTCGATACAATAGAAACAAGGAGGACATAACAATGAAAGAACGTACAGGTTTAGTACAATTTAAAGAAAATCCTATGACTTTAGTAGGTGATCCTATTGAAGTTGGTGATAAAGCCCCTGATTTTACAGCCATTAAACAAGATTTATCTGAGTTTAAACTAAGTGATTTAGATGGAAAGATTAAAATTATTTCGGTTGTGCCATCGCTTGATACAGGCGTTTGTCAGCTACAAACCAAACACTTTAATAAAGAAGCAACGGACCTTGATGATTCGGTCGTGATGATTACCATCTCTAATGATTTACCATTTGCTCAAAAGAGATTTAATGAAGAACATGATATTCATAAGATGATGGTTGTATCAGACCATAAAGATTCAGACTTTGGACAAAAATATGGTTTATTAATGAAAGAACTACGCTTATTAGCTCGCGCCGTGTTAGTTTTAGACAACGATAACACCGTTAGATATATCGATATCAACAAACAGGTGGCAGAAGAACCAGACTACAATAAAGCACTCAATGTACTCAAAGAACTAGTCTAGTCACTGACAAAAGAATAGAATATAATAAGACCATGAAAAGAATAGTATTCATGGTCTTTTTTATTTTGTTAGCAGGTTGCTCTCATCAAGTGGCTGATTATCATAAACCACTAAGAATTGTTGTTGCTAACGACTTACATTATGCTCATCAAAGCATGATTTTTAATCATGATAGAACTAGGGAGCTCACTTTAAGAGCGGATGGTAAACAAATCAATTATATTGGTGAAATAACCGATGCATTTATCGATGAAATGAAACAACTAAAACCAGATGTCATCCTATTAAATGGAGATTTAGTGTTTAATGGAGAAAGAGAGAATCATCGTTATTTAAGTAAAAAGCTAAAACAACTTGATTCATTGGTTTTGGTTAATACTGGAAATCATGATATTAATAGTCCCTCATCCATTCAAATGTTAGAAGAGAAGTCCATAAGAGTTCCATCAGTTAGCCAAGAAGAATATAAAAAGATTTATCACTCATTTGGTTTCAAACAAGCCAGTAGTCAGGATAGGGCATCCTTAAGCTATAAAGTAAGAGTGAGCGAGTCTCTTGATATCATCATGTTAGATTCACGTTGTGATGAATCCTGTAAAAACATTCATGGAGGTCAACTAAAACCTGAAACTCTAGAATGGTTAGAACAACAACTGAGTCAATCAAAAGAAAATGGTGCACAAGTCATCTTGGCAAGTCATCATAATGTCTTAGTCCATTATCCACGTCTGAATGACGGTTTTACCATTAACAATCATGAATCTTTAATTAAGTTATTAAAAGAATATGATGTTAAGCTAACCTTAAGTGGACATATTCATGTTCAACATATTGCCCAACAACAAGGCCTAACAGATATTGCGACTGGATCACTTGCGGTGTATCAAAATCAGGTTGGAATAATCGACTATTTTCCTGATGAGTCCTTTGTTTATAAAACAAAGGTGGTTGATGTTTCGACGTATGCTAAAGAAAATCATTTCGATAATCTAGAATTACTCAATTTTGAAAAAACATCGCTAGAGACAATTACAGAAGTAAATTTCAGAAGAACTGCATTTAGGCTTTATGATGAAATGCTTGATTTTAATGAACAAGATTTACTAACGATTGCTAGCTATGATGCAAAGATAAAGGCGCATTACTTTAGTGGGCAGTTAGCTAATTATGTTGATGAGTTCTTATATGATGATGAGTTTAATCGACTAAATCAAGAATACTCCTTTGAAACCTTTAATATGAGGAGTGCCATCAAAAACTTTGGTGATAGAGATCATACTCAGGTAAAGATAAATTTAGAATAGTTTAAAAGGTACCTTGCAAAGTAAGGTACATTCTTGTATACTTGATATATGAATGCTCAGTTTAAAAAAGGAATACTAGAACCTTGTGTCCTAGCATTATTAAAACAGCGTGATTATTATGGCTATGAGTTAGTGGAGTCGATTTCAGAATTTATAGAAATCTCTGAGGGAACAATCTATCCACTTTTAAAGCGACTTCGAGACCAAAAATGGGTGGAAACGTATTATGTTGAGTCCGGAGTTGGTCCAGTTAGAAAATACTATCGATTGACTCGAAAAGGGATGATGGAAGCTCAAGCTCAAATTGATGAAGTCATCAAGTTTACCAATGGTGTGATTAAGTTAATGGAAGGACAAAAGAAATGAATAAAGAGACTTATTTAAGAAAGTTAAGAAATGCTTTAAGTGATTTAGACAAAGAAGTTGTCGATGAAATCATTGATGATTATCAAGAACATTTTGAAAATGGATTGTTAATGGGAAAAAGCGAACAAGAAATAGCGAGTGAGTTAGGAAACCCAAAAGATGTCGCCAAAGATTATTTAGGATATGCGCCTAAAAAGAATCAGAAACAAGAGGTACTTAAATTCTCCAAAGTATTATATTTCATAATCTTCTTAGTTGGACTCGTTACTATTCTTCCATACTTACTTAAAATAACAACCAGTGTCATAACTGCTGTTTTATGGTTTATCTTAGTCATTGTATTAATTGGTGTGGTTATTGCCGCAATCTTAATCTTCTATTTGAAGCACAAGATAGGTTATGCGAAAGATTGGGTGCGAAATGTTACTTTTAATGGAAAACAAAGTGGTGATCAAGTCTATGTAAACAAGCATTTTAATTTTGATAGTGAAGGAATTGAAAACATAAAAGTGATCTCAACCTTAGAGTCTGTTCATTTAAAACCAACTACTTCAGAGCAAATCCAAATTCATATCCAAGGAAAGACCAATATTAGTTATGATGATATTGTGGTGACTTCAAAGAATAAAACTGTGACAATTGATACTCAAAAGAAACTAAGTACGCATGTTAATCAATCAAATTTAACGATTGAAATCAGTGTCCCAAGTCATTTAGTACTTAATTTAGATTGTGAGTTATCACTGGGTAATGTGATTGTTGATCATTCATTTAATCAATGTCAGATCAATGTTAAGACAGGGGAAGTTAAGATTAATGCTCCGATCCCTCAGATTGATATTGATTCAAGGATGGGAAGTATAAAGTTTACTGACTTCTATGGATCAGGTAAAGTCACTAGCAAGATGGGTAGTATTGTCTTTTTAAACAGTGAGTTATTAAAGGGGACATTAGAACTATCCACTCAATTAGGATCAATTAAATCGGATTGTCAAAAAATAAGAATAAATCCGAATAGTAATCATGTTGTCATTGATTCATCCGATGAATATTTGGTGGTTCACTCTCAAATGGGGTCTATTAAATTCAAATAAAAAAAGGAGCGAAAGCTCCTTTTAAGTTACGATAATGGCGGTCCCGACGGGGATCGAACCCGCGATCTCCTGCGTGACAGGCAGGCATGTTAAACCGCTACACCACGGGACCAGTAAGAAGATTATATCTAAAAGTCCCGTTGTTGTAAAGCGCATTATTCAGATTTTGGTTTCTCTTTTGGCGTCCGTACAAATCGATACACAACAATTCCTAAAATAATTAACAGAACAAGCCAAACAACATTTTCTGCTAAGAACAAAATAAAGTTTTGACCAGCTAAAATAATGGAATGAATCCCTCTAGAAAAGGCTCTAGAAAGTTCATCCAAAAAGTTGCTTGATTGAAGTGAGCTTTGAGAATCACTCAATTCATACATCTTTACTTGAATAGTGGAATACTCAATTTGATCATCTAATTTTTGTAGATTACTTTTATGACTATTTAATTCATATTCGACTTCCATTAACTGTTCTTGTAATAAGAAGATATCGGTTAAATCTTGGGCATTTTCTAACAATTCCAGTAAGCGAGTTTGTTGGATCTCTAAGACTTCAATTCTATTTTCAGAGTCATAATAACTATCGGCTACACTTCTGGCTTGAGTACTTTGGTGAACAATTGTGAATTGTTCATTGAGTTGACTGACAAATTCATCAAAATTATCGGATGGAATTCGTAAAGTTAATGTCAATTCTCTAAAGGAATAAGGATTGTCAGGATTAGGATGTCCAGTAACACTAGAGCGTTCAGTAAAGCCCTCATGAGATGTTATGAGTGATTCAAGCCTTGTTTTATCTTTGTCATAATCTCTACTTTCAATATTAAATGTTCCCGACTTAACAATTTTTGTTGGGTCAAATACAGAGTTGCTTGGTTCATCGATGAGATAATCTCTAAATAGCTCATAATCAACATCAATATCAGGTGCTGCAGTTTCTTCTTGTGCAGGTGTTTGTGGTGTAAACGAATCATTTGATTGAGAACAACCAATTAATACTAACAACAACAATAGAATCGTGAGTAATTTTTTCATAAGCCCTCCTTGTTAAAACTATTATGGTCGTTAATAATTCAAAATTCAATGTCTGAGCGATATTCTTTCAGAATTGTAATTTTGAGGTAGAATATTAGTAATAGTTAGGTGGAATGAAATATGAAAAACGATATTGGTGTCATTGGAATGGCTGTAATGGGAATGAATATTGCCCTTAATTTCAGTGACCACAATTATAAAGTGGCTGTTTTTAACAGAACCATTTCAACGATGCAAGACGTTGTTAAACAACATCCACAATTGAATGGATATGAAACCTTAGAGGACTTTGTTGAGTCTTTAGAAAAACCAAGAAAAATTTTATTAATGGTCAAAGCTGGGATTCCAGTGGATAGTTTTATTGAACTATTAACGCCATTATTAGATGAGGGTGATATCATCATGGATGGTGGAAACTCTAATTTTGAAGAATCGATTCAACGCCACAAATTACTCGAAAAACAAGGAATTCGTTTTTTAGGCGTAGGAATTTCTGGAGGAGAAGAAGGGGCAAGATTTGGTCCAGCCATCATGCCTGGAGGGGATCAGCAGGCTTATCAACTTGTCAGTGCAATGTTTGAAAAGATTGCCGCAAAAGCCTATGGTGAAGCCTGCGTCTCTTATATCGGAAATAGTGGGGCAGGTCATTTTGTTAAGATGGTCCATAATGGTATTGAATACGGGGATATGCAACTAATTGCTGAGAGTTATCATTTATTAAAAGAACTCGGTCAATTTAATAATGATGAACTTTCGGAAATCTTTAGTCAGTATAATCAAGGAGAATTGGATTCTTATTTAATTGAAATAACCGCAGAAATTCTTAAAACAAAAGACAACTTAGGCGATGGTTACTTGGTTGATCAAATTCTTGATAAAGCTGGAAATAAAGGGACTGGTAAATGGACGGTGGCTCAATCTTTAGAAGAAGGTGTCAATACATCCATCATTACAGGAGCACTTTATAATCGTTTCTTATCTTTTATTAAAGAAGAGCGCGTTGAAGCTTCCAAAGTATTATCTGGGCCAAAAATTCAGCCAGTAGAAAACAAACAAGAATTAATTCAAATGGTTGGTGAAGCACTCTATATGGCCAAAATTATGAGTTATGCTCAAGGTTTTGACTTAATGAGTAAATCTGCTCAAAGCTATGGCTGGGACTTAAATTTTGAAAACATTGCCAAGGGCTGGCGTGGTGGATGTATCATTCGTGCACATTTCTTAGATGAGATTGCGAGAGTCTATCAAGAGAATCCAAACTTAACCAATTTAATGTTAAGTCCATATTTTGCCCAAATTATTCAAAACTATCAAAATAGCGCCAGAAAACTAGTGAGTCTAGCTGTTACCAATGGAATTTCTACCATTGGACTCAGCAATGCGCTAGCTTATTATGATGGTTATCGAAATGAGTTTAATCCTGCCAATTTAATTCAAGCACAACGTGATTATTTTGGAGCTCATACTTATGAAAGACTAGATCAAGAAGGGATTTTCCATTATGACTGGTTTGAATAAAAAAATATTTGTTATCTTTGGTGGAACCGGTGATTTAACCTATCGTAAACTGATACCAGCCATTTATGACTTGTATGTTTTAGAGAATCTGAATGAACAAGAACATGAAATTATTGTTATTGGTCGACGCGATTACACCAACGAAACCTATTATGAGACTTATGAAGCAAGTATTTTAGAACATGCTCGTTTAAAGAATCCAGACAAATTACCTGAGTTTAGAAATCTGATTTCGTATTATCAAATGGATTTTAATGATGCTCAAGATTATCCAGAGTTCAAAGAGTATTTATTAAAGCGTGGAAATCATGTGCTATTTTATTTAGCAGTAGCTCCTGAGAGTTTCTCTGTGATTACACATAATTTATCTCAATCTGGTATTGTTGATGCTTTAGAATCTAAACAATTACTTATAGAGAAACCTTTTGGTGAAGATTTAGAAAGTGCCATTGCCATTGATAAGAAAATAAAGAATTGTTTTGATGAAGAAGAAATATATCGGATCGATCACTACCTCGCAAAAGAAATGATGCTTAATATTCTAACCATCCGATTTGGTAACAAGGCCTTTGAAACTCTATGGGATAATGAATCAATTGAGAACATTCAAATTTCGGCTCTAGAAAAGGGTGGTGTCTTTGATCGAGGCAACTATTATGATCAAACCGGTGCACTTAAAGACATGTTTCAAAGTCACTTACTACAAGTGTTAAGTTATGTACTTATGCCAAGACCAAAGTCAATGGATCCCCATGAACTCCATAATGCACAACAAATGGCTTTAGAATCATTAGAGTTTGCTGATGATGAGCATTTCAATGATAACTTTGTTAGAGGACAATACCAAGGTTATTTAGATGAGAAGTATATTAATCAAGATTCAAAAACTGAAACGTTTGTATCGATGAAACTTCAAAGCAAGGATCCCAATTTTAAAGATGTTCCAATTTATGTCAGAACCGGTAAGAGCACTAGCACACAATCAACCTATATTGCGATTACCTTTAAGCCAGTCATTGGAATTGATGGACAAGAGAAAGAAAAGAATATCTTAATTATTCGAATTGGACCAGATGAGGGTATTTACTTTAAGGTGAATATTAAACGACCTGGCAACTTTAGAGAGACACAATCTATTTCTATGGACTTTTGTCAGTCCTGTATTTATGAGAACCGATTAAATACACCCCAAGCCTATGAGCGATTAATTCGTCACGGTTTTAAGAAAGATAAGACTTTGTTTGCGTCATGGCCAATTGTGCTAGTTTCTTGGCAACTAACGCAAGCTTTAAAAGAGAAGGCAATTGAGTTAAATAATCCAGTTTATCAATATGAAGTGGGTCAAAATGGACCACAAGCATGTCAAGAATTACTTCAAAAACACAGTCATCAGTGGGTTGATGATGAAGTTGCGGGTCAGCACTTTTCCGATTAGTATTATAAAGTTTATACACTAAAATCATTTAATAATCTAATAGTTTGTTGTTCAAACTATTAGACAACAACTTTAATGGACGTGATAATAAAAAAGT
>CAYFSJ010000002.1:0-16290 GCA_964345765.1 uncultured Erysipelothrix sp. | reverse complement strand
GTTTGTTGTTCAAACTATTAGACAACAACTTTAATGGACGTGATAATAAAAAAGTCTATTATATTAGCACGATACCCTTCATTAAGGCAATATGTTTTAGTGAAGTTCAAAAAGCGCACATTTAAGTGCGCTTTTTAAATATGTGATATAATGTGATTAGCTTGAATCACATCGATTCAACAAAAAAGAAAATGAGAAAATTATGGAAAACATTATTGCTTGGTTAATTATCGGTGCCCTAGCAGGTTGGTTAGGAAATCTTGTTGTCAATCAAGGATCTGGTTCTTTAGTGACTAACATTATAGTTGGTATCGTTGGAGCATTCTTAGGTGGATTCTTATTCAACCAATTTGGTAGTGGTGGAGAAGTTACTGGATTAAATGCATCATCAATCTTAGTTGCATTTGTTGGTTCAGTTGTTCTACTCCTACTTTTAAGATTATTAAATAGATAATAAGGCTAAGCTCTCGCATGAGAGCTTTTCTTTAATACACGCTTTAGCACTCTTTACTTGACAGTGCTAAAAAGGGTGTTATAATATAATCACTTAGCAATCATATACTAAGAGTGCTAAAAGGAGGAATAAGAAATGAGAACACCAATGAAAATATCAGACAGTTTGTTTGAAAGCTTACTAAAAGAAATGAATGAAGACACTTACCGATTAGGAAAAGGTATCGATATCTATAAACAAGACAATGCTTATATGGTAGAAATCGATATGCCAGGATTTAATAAAGAAGATATTAAGGTTGACTTTAATGAGGATGTCTTAATGGTTCAAGCAAAATCCGAACAAACAAATCAAGAAAACAAAGAGTACTACTATAAGAACCGCTCTACTCAATCTGTAATGCGTAAAATTCGCTTTAGTGATGTAAACCAAGATGAGATAAGTGGTGAGTATATTAATGGGGTCTTAAAACTTCATTTACCAATAGTTGTACCTGAAACACCAAAATCAAAACAAATTGAAATTAAATAAGGAGGAATATTCAATGAGATATTTAGTACGTAGACCAGAATCAATTATTGACAAATTCTTATCAGATTTTTCTACTCCTACACAATTAGGAAAAGATATGGATGTCTATAAAGAAGATAATCAATATATTGTAGAAATTGATATGCCAGGCTTCAACAAAGAAGATATTAGCTTAGATTTTAAAGAAGATGTGCTTAGCATTCATGCTTCACACCAACAAGAATCAAACTCACAAGAAAGAGAAATGATTTATCAATCTCGCTCAAGATCAGAAGTGACTCGACAAATTCGTTTCTCAGAAGTGAATGTTGATGAAATCTCAGCAGAATATAACAATGGAACCTTAAAAGTTATGCTTCCACTTGTTGAAAAAGTTGAGCCTGAAACAAAACAAATTGAACTTAAGTAATGAATTGGACAGCGATCGCTGTCCTTTTTCTTTACCAAATGCAACAATTGGCTTAATTGTTTGTGATATAATGCTTTCGTATAGAAAGAAAGAGAGATTATGAAACTTACAAAAGAAGAAAGATCCTGGATTCTCTATGATGTGGCGAATTCAGCCTTTGTCCTGATTTTATCAGCGACAATTCCTGTTTATTTTAGAGCCATCGCTGAAGGAGGTGGCTTAGAACCCACTCAAGCAAGTTCCCTGTTTGCTCTTATTACAGCGATTGCCGTCATTATCGTTGCCATACTAGCGCCAATCTTAGGGGCAATTGCCGATAGTAAGGGAATGAAAAAGAAATTATTTAGTTTTGCCTTAATTATAGGGATACTAGGCGGATTTGCTTTAGGTGTCACAACAAGTTGGCAAGCCTTCTTATTTTTACTTGTCTTATCTCGAGTCGGTTATTCTCTATGTAATGTCTTCTATGACTCAATGTTAACCGACGTTACAACCGATGACCGAATGGACTATATTTCTGGGGCAGGATTTGCTTGGGGTTATGTCTTAAGTACCATTCCATTTGTTATGGGCCTTTACTTAATCTTAGCACTTCCATTTGGTTTAGATACTGCCACAGCAACCAGAATATCCTTTATTATTACTGTTCTATGGTGGGCAGTCTTAAGTATTCCATTACTGAAAGATGTCAAACAAGTTCACTATGTCAGTGAACCACCACAAGTAATTGTTAAGAACTTATTTGCGTCATTAGCCAATACGGTTCGTAAAATACATCATAATAAACACATGAAGTATTTCATTATTGCTTACTTCTGTTATATCGATGGTGTCTATACCATTATTTCTCAATCAACCAACTTTGGTGGAGAAGTTGGAATTGGTGATAATCAAATGATCATCGCCTTACTAATGACTCAATTTGTGGCCTTCCCATTTGCGATTTTATCGGGTAAGTTCGCCAAGCGATTTGGTCAAATTAATATGTTAATCTACTATATCATGCTCTATATTGTTATTGCTGTGATTGGATTCTTTATGAGTAGCGCATGGCATTTCTGGTTATTAGCCTTCTTAGTAGGATTAGCTCAAGGTGGGATTCAATCGATCTCACGATCTTATTTTGGAAAACTAGTACCAAAACATGAATCTAATGAGTACTTTGGGTTCTTCGATATCTTTGGGAAATTCGCTGATTTCTTAGGGCCATTAATGATGGCTTTCTCAGCCTCATTCTTAGGGTCCTCAAGATATGGAATCCTAGCTTTAATCATCTTATTTGTTTTAGGCATTTACTTCCTAAGAAAAACTCAACATGAAGAACAAAAACTAACATCGGCTACTAGCTGATGTTTTTTAAAGATATAAAGAAAAAGCGCTTGTTACAGCGCTTTATCATCAACATTTTCTAACCAATGATCAATATCATTAATCACTGATTTTAAGCAACCATTCTCAAATGGAGAAATAAGGTTAGCTTCATCTACAATTTGGGTGAATGATTTAGTTCCACCAATTTGGCAGATGTGTAAATAATCGTTCCAAGTTTGTGGGTCTTTATCAATATGTTTACGTTTCCAGAATTGGAAGGCACACACTTGAGCCAATGTGTAATCAATATAATAAAATGGGCTCGAGAAAATATGGCCTTGTCTAAACCACCAAACCCCTTGATCTAAGAATGGATTCTCACTGAAATCTAAGTGAGGGCGATATTGTTGATCAAGTTTTCGCCATGTTTCTTTACGTTGTTGTAAAGTCATTTCTGGGTGGTTATAAACTTCATGTTGGAAGTGGTCAACAAGGACCCCATATGGTAAGAATTGAAGGGAATCAGATAAATGAGAGAATTTATATTTATCCGCTTTATCCCCAAAGAATTGATCCATATAATCCCAAGTTAGAAATTCCATACTCATTGAATGAATTTCACAAGCTTCATAGGTTGGCATATGAACATCTGATAATTCAATATGTCTTGATTGATAGCCTTGGAAAGCATGTCCCGCCTCATGAGTTAAGACATCAATATCACCTGAAGTTCCGTTAAAGTTTGAAAAGATAAATGGGACTTGATAATCAGGTAAGAAAGTCATGTAACCACCTGCTCTTTTACCAGGTTTGGCTAGCACATCCATTAAGTCATTATCGAGCATCAAATTAATAAATTCAGCAGTTTCAGGACTTAAATCTTCATACATTGCTTTTCCAGATTCTAAAATTTCTTCTGCTGAACCAGTCGGTTTAGCATTCCCATCTAAAAAGTTAAGGGCAACATCATAATATTCAAGCTTATCTAGGCCTAAACGTTCTGCCTGTCTTTTGTAGAGTTTTTGAGCAATTGGTACAACCTCATCTAACACCTGTTGTCTGTAATTAGCTACCATTTCTTGGTTGTAATCAAGACGGTTCATTCTGAGATAGCCCATTTCTGTAAATGAGTCAAAACCTAATGCTTTAGCCATTTTCGTTCTCACTTTGACTAATTTATCGTAGATATCATCAAATTTTGATTCGTTTTCCTTAAAGAAATTCCAAGTTGCTTCACTGGCTTCTTTACGTACTTGTCTATCAGTACTTTGGGTATAAGGCGCCATTTGAGCTAAGTTTAAAGTCTTACCATCAAATTTAATTTCTGCTGATGCAACTAATTTATCATACTCTGTGGTGAGTCGGTTTTCTTCTTGTAAATCAGCAATAATCTTCTCGTCAAAGACCTTTCTTGAGTTTTCGAGCATTTTAAAATAAGGGGCAGGATAGAGTTTTTCTAGGTCTGCTTTGTATTTTGAGTCAAGAACCAAATTGCCCATCTCAACAATAATCTGTTGGACGATTGGTCCTTGTTCATCCCAAAATTCATTTTCTTGAGCGTAGAATTCATCTTTGGTATTAATTGAATGTCGAATTGAAGCTAATGTAATTTGAGTTGCGACAGTGTTTCTTAAACTGTTAAGGGTTTTAAAACTTTCGTGAAACTCATCAAATGTTTCAGCATTAGCCATCACTTCAAAATGTTGCTTGGCTTGTGCAGTAAACTGCTCCATATCGGGTCTAGTATACTTATAATCATTAAATTTCATAATCGTCTCCTTGTTGAATATTATAACTTAATTCAATGAGTTTGAGTGTAAGAAAATGAGTGGTTCTGAAAAAAATTAAACTTTTTCTTGAAAACGGTTAACTTATCTTGATATTTGTAAATATTTGGTTAAAATATGAGTAAGAGGTGATGAACATGCACAATAATGTTGTCAGTAAAGTTCACGTTGGCAGTGCTCGTGTTCTTCATGTCGTAAATACTTATACTAATATTTTTTGATGGGTGCAAAGTGCTCATCATTTTTTATGTTTGATAGAACGGAGGATTATAATATGGATCAAACAAACCAAGCCCTTTGGGTCGCAAGTGCTCAAGGTGAGCTAGACACAATGAAAAAAAGTGTCGAAAAAGGCGGCGATGTCAATTATGCCAGTGGAGATGGACGTACATCATTAATGCGTTCAGCCAAACGAGGATTTGAAGACATAGTCGATTATTTATTAGAATCTGGCGCAGACGTTAATATGCTTGATAAGAATCAAAAGAGTGCATTAATGGGAGCAGCCAAAAAAGGTGAGCTAGACATCGTTAAAAAACTAGTTGATCGTGGGGCAGATGTTAATCAAGCTGATTATCGTGGACGTACATCGCTAATGAGAGCAGCCTTCTTAGGACAATTAAATGTAGTTGATTATTTAATTGAACAAAATGCGGATGTAAATGCTCAAGATGAAATGGGACGTACCGCGTTGATGGAAGCTTGTGTCGCCTTCAAATTTGATGTAGTTAAAACATTAGTTGAAAATGGTGCAGACTTAAACAGCCAAGATAAGAATGGTTGTACCGCTCTTATGCGCGCAAGTTATTCCGGATATGTAGATTTAGTTAACTATTTATTAGAAAATGGTGCCGACAAAGAAATTACCGATAACAATGGCCAAAAAGCCGTCCATTATGTACGTTTACATAATCTAGATGAGCTTAAGCCAATTCTGAAGTAGAGGTTTATAATGCGAGATTATTTAGCAAGTGAAGTTAGAAATGTTGTTATATTAGGACATGCTGGTTCTGGAAAATCCAGTATCGTTGAATCGATTTTACACTTTAATAAAGTATTAGATAGAATGGATCGAACATCCGCTATGGACTTTGATTCTGAAGAACAAAAACGTGGTCAATCGGTTTATACAGCATTAGCACCAGTCGAATGGAAAGACTGCAAGATAAACTTTATCGATACACCTGGTTACTTCGATTATTATGGTGAAACAGCAGCTGGCGTTAAAGTGGCTGACAATGCATTAATTGTTGTCTCAGCCAAAGATGGAATTGAGACAGGAACAGAAAGAGCTTATGACATTGCTTTAGAAAATAACTTACCAACATTATTCTTTATTAATAAGATGGATGATGAACATGCTGATTTTCATAAAGTATATGATCAACTAAGACACCAATTTGGTGAAAAAGTCATTGCTTTTGAAATCCCAATTGTAGAGGGTGAAAAAGTCGTTGGATCAGTGAATATCCTTCGTAAAAAAGCATGGTATTACAATGATCGAAATACAGCCAAAGATGTTCCAGAAAACTTAGTTGGAACTGTTGAAGCGTATTACGAACAAATCTGTGAAGCTCTTGCCATGACCGATGATGAGCTGATGGAATCTTATTTTGAAGATGGTCACTTTAATCAAGATGAAATTATTAAAGGACTTAATTTAGCGGTTCGCTCAGGTGAAATTCAACCAGTCTATTGTGGCTCTGCTATCCAACAAACTGGTATTGAAAGATTACTTGATTTAATTACAGAATTCTTACCAAGTTATGCTGAAAAAGAAACCATTGATGCCTTTAAACAAAATGGTGAGCCAGTTAAACTTAAACGTGATGAGAGCGAAAGTATGTCAGCCTTTGTCTTTAAGACTATCGTTGACCCATTTGTTGGAAGAATTTCTTATCTTAAAGTGATGACTGGAGTTCTAACAACGGATTCTACGGTCTTTAATACCAAGAAAGATACAACTGAGAAAATCTCTCAAATCTTCTCAATTCGTGGTAAGCACCAAATTGCGGTTGGAAAACTATTTACTGGAGACATTGGGGCGGTAGTTAAATTACAAGCGACTCAAACCAATGACACCTTATCTTCAAGAGAAAACCCAGTATATTATGAAGATGTTCAGGCCCCTTCAGCAATGCTTGGTTTAGCGATTTGGCCTAAGAGTAAAAATGATGAAGATAAATTATCATCCAGCTTACAACGTATTTTAGAAGAAGATCAATCAGCTCGTTTAGTGAATAATCATGAAACCAATGAACTTATTCTTTATGGTTTAGGCGATCAACATATTGATGTTATCTTAAATAAATTAAAATCAAAATATAAAGTTGAAGTTACTACGACTCAACCAACAGTTCCTTATCGTGAAACAATTCAAACGAAAGTCACTGCTGAAGGTAAACATAAGAAACAATCTGGTGGTGCAGGACAATATGGACATGTCTTTGTTGAATTTGAACCAACTGAAGAAGAAGAAATGGTCTTTGAAGAAAAAGTCTTTGGTGGGGCAGTCCCTCGTCAATATTTCCCAGCCGTTGAACAAGGATTAAGAGAATGTATGAATAAGGGAGTCTTAGCCGGTTATAAAGTAGTGGGTGTTAAAGCGACCTTAACAGATGGTTCTTATCATGATGTTGACTCTAAGGAAATTGCCTTTAAGTCAGCTGCACGTTTAGCCTATAACTCAGGTATGCCTAATGCGAAACCAGTTATTCTTGAGCCAATCGTAAAAGCGGAAGTTGTTGTTCCAGAAGACTTCGTAGGTACAGTCATTGGTGATTTCAATAAACGTCGTGGAATGATTTTAGGTATGGATATGCTTCCTAATGACAAACAACGAGTGAGTGCTGAAGTCCCTCTCTCTGAAATGTTAAACTATTCAACTCAACTCCGTTCTTTTACTCAAGGTAAGGGTAGTTACCAACAAGAATTTGTTCGTTATCAAAGAGCTCCGCAAGAAGTGATGGACAAAGTCATTCTTGAAGCACAACGTAAGAAAGAAGAACAAGCGTAAGAACACAAAAAAAGCCTCAATCGAGGCTTTTTTAATGCATTAATTATTTATTTTCTTCTAAACATTTTTTATAGCGTTTAGCTACTTCATCCCAATTAACAACTTTGAACCATTCAGAGATGTAATCTGGACGACGGTTTTGATAGTTTAGGTAATAAGCATGTTCCCAAACATCTAAACCTAGGATGCAGCTCTTACCATCCATAATTGGATTGTCTTGGTTAGGTGTGTCTGTTACTTCAAGTTTTCCATCTTTATCAGCCACTAACCATGCCCATCCAGAACCAAAGCGCCCTTTAGCTGCGGCAGTGAATTTCTCAACAAATTCATCATAAGAACCTAAGTCGCGTTCAATAGCTTCTTTAAGTTCACCAGATAATTCTGAAGATCCTTCTGGAGCCATAATTTCCCAGAAAATGCTGTGGTTTAGGTGACCACCACCATTGTTTCTAACAGCAGTTTGGATGTCTTCTGGAAGATTGTTTAAATCTTTTAGTAATTCCTTAACATCTTCATACTCTAAGTCTGGGTGTTTTGCTAACGCATCATTTAAGTTGTTTACATATGTATTATGGTGTTTAGTGTGATGGATTTCCATTGTTTTAGCATCAATCACAGGTTCTAATGCATCATATGCATATGGTAATTCAGGTAATTCAAATTTTTTCATCGTTTAATTTCCTCCTGTTATTATGATAACAAAAAGCCACTCATGACTCAAAGATTATACTTTTTAGAGATTGAACAAGTTTGTATATTTGTCGATTAAGTAATCACAGAAGATATTAGGATCAAACTCTTTATTAGTCACTCGTAACAACATTTCATTTGAATTGTAAAAACCACCAGTTTCATGGATATTCTCTTTTAACCATGTTTTAATTTTATCGAATTCTTGATTTTCTAAAGCTTGATTGACATCAAAAGCTTGATTCATAGCTTGATAAAATTGTGCCGCATAAGCACTTCCTAAAGCATAAGTAGGGAAATAGCCAAAAGAAGCACCAGACCAATGAACATCCTGTAAGATTCCTTCGCGATCTGTCTTTGGTGTAATACCCAAAATTTGTTGGTATTGTTGATTCCAAAGTTCATTGAGATTATCCGTTTCATTATCAACAAACATTTTTTGTTCTAAACGATAACGAACTAATACATGTAAGGCATAGGTGAGCTCATCAGCTTCAATTCGAATCAGACTTAATTTAGGGTAGTTGATACCTCTAATAAATTCATCAAGATCAACATCGTAAAGAGCATCATGAGCAAGCTCTTTGAGTTGATCATAGATTGGAACCCAAAATGCTTTCGAACGTCCAATATTATTTTCTAAGAAACGAGATTGAGATTCATGCATTCCCATGCTCATCGCATCTCCAATGACCCAGCCTTCGTATTTCTGATCGACTTGATGGTTATAGAAAGAATGCCCAAATTCATGAATGACCGAAAAAATATTGGAAGTAAACATATTTTCATGATAATGAGTCGTAATACGTGTGTCATTGATTGAAAGTGTTGAACTAAAAGGATGTTCTGTTTCAGCCACTACACTGAACTCTTTATCAAAGCCCATCGTGTCTCTTAAAAGTTGGGTGATTTTCTTTTGGTTATCGATGCTGACTGGTCGACTTAAGAATTCAGGTTCTTTTAAATTTGCTTCATTGACCTTTTGAATAAATGGGACTAAGCGTTCTTCTAAAACATTGAAAAAGTAATCAAGTGTTTCTATTGTTAAACCTTCTTCATAGTCATCTAAGAGTGATTCATATACACTGTCAACTTTTGGTTCAATCGTCGCTACCACTTTTTTGGTTAATTCGATTAGTTTCTTAAGTTGAGGCTCAAATAATTGATAGTTATCTGTTTCTTTGGACTCTTCCCAAATGTCGTTGGCCTTCATTTGTTCAAGATTAAAAGTCATCATTAATTCTTCAGACACATTCTTTGTTTTATTGTATTTTTTTAGTATTAATTCAGTCTCTCTTTTTAAATCAGCATCCTGTGTTGTTTCATTGATTTCTTTAGTCCATCCAATATAATCTTTATCTTGTTGGAGCATAAAGGCTTGAGTGCTTAATAAGGCCATCATTTCTTGGCGATAAGGATTTCCTTTTTTAGGTGCGATTGTATACATATCATAATGCATTGTGCCTAGAGCTAAAGCTAGGGCGTTAATCTTTTTTCTATGATTCAAAAATTTTTCAACAAGTTGTTTATTTTCCATTTGAATACCTCTTTTCACAAGTTATTGTAAGTCATTTGAATGATTTTTCAATGCTTTGATGTATAATATTTTAAGAAGAGGTAAATAATATGAAAGATAAATGTATTGCGCTTCTAAAGAAAAGGGGTGTTGAGCTAGATGATATTATTGATATCACCGAAGATCTTCAAAAACCCTATATTGATGATTTAGATCGTGAAGAGATACGTCAAGATCTTCTTGAAATATTGGATAAACGCGAAGTCTATAATGCTATTTTTACGGGCATTGCCATTGATATTGCGGTTGATGAAGGAAAGATTTTTGATGATCAAATTGCTCAAATCATAAAGGAAGACTATGGACTTTATGGAGTTGATGAAGTCTTAGCCTATGGTATTTGTAATATCTATGGATCCATTGCTTTAACCAATTTTGGTTATGTCGATAAACTTAAACCGGGTATTATTCAAAAAATAAATGATGACTTATCCCAATGCAACACCTTCTTAGATGATATAGTAGGGGCGTTGGCTGCTTCTGCCGCATCTAAGTTAGCGCATAGTTATGTTGCTGAAATTAAAGAAGAAGTCATTGGACGTAAGAAGAAACGTTATGAAAGGATGAAACATGAAAAAAATAATTAGTTTATTAGCTCTATCAATTTTATTAGTTGCCTGTGGTGGTAATCAAACTGCTTCAGGGAAAGAAATCAATTATATTAGTTCGGTAGAGGCCATGGAGAAAATGGATAATGATGATTCCTTTTTCTTAGTTATCGGAATTTCTACTTGTAGTGCTTGTATCGCATACAAACCAGTCTTAGAAGAATTAGTTAAGAATAAAGATGCTGAAATCTATTATGTTCAAACTGATACGGAGGCTGATCGTTCGACTGAAGACCGTAACAATGTTATTAAGTTCTTTGAAGATTACTTAAACGATCAAGTCAATACAACTCCTGCAACTATTTATATTAATGAGGGAGAAGTTGAAAAGATTGAAATTGGAAATCTTCGTTATACCGATTTAGTGGCTTGGGTAGAATCTAAGTAACATGAAAAGCAAACAAGATTGTCTAAATGTTTGTCACCGTCTAGGAATTATGGAAGGGGATGTACTCATTATTCATCACCATCCTTTTCTAAATGATTTATTGAATCAAAGTGCAACGATGATTGAAGCACTTAGGGAGACACTGGGTTCAGATGGAACTTTAGTCTCCTATCAGATATTAGAAGTGAATCAAGATCCTAGTTTAGATCGACAGATACCTTTTGATAAAAGAGAGCGTAGCAGAGAAGAATTAGCGCAGTTTGATTTTAAAAAATATCGTGAAATCTATTATCATCCAACCTTATTAGCTTTAACGAAAGTAAATCATCGTGAATTCAACAATCATCCAAAAGTAGTGGTTTGCGCAGTTGGTAAATATGCGGCTTTAATTACAAAGGGTCAGCCACTGGACTTCCCATTTGGGTCAGGTTCTCCATTTGAAACCTTAAAAGAGTTGAATGCGAAAGTATTAATGTTTGGGGATGATTATTCAGATGCTCATGAATTGAGACAGGCCTATACGGATCAAAAGATTCAATCGATTCAAATTCATGGGGTGGCCTTAGGAAATCAATGGACAAAGTTCAATGATTATCGCTATGATACAAGTCTTTATCAATCAGCCATTGAAAAGACCCATAAAAAAGAAGTTGAGTTGAATAATAAAAAGATTCAAAGTTTCTTCTATCAAGAAGCTTTAAATCAGTTTGTTAATCAGCATCCACAATTATTTAATGAATTAGGGCAGTAGTAGACTGCCTTTTTTTAATGATTGAGTGAGTATATCAACAAGCGATTGAATTAAGTTTAAATCTGTTCGTGTAAATCTATTTTTAATGGGTGCATCTAAATCTAAGACACCAATTAATTCCTCGTTAAAGATTAATGGGATGACCATTTCAGATTGGGACATCTCATCACAGGCAATATGTCCTTCAAATTGATGAACATCATCCACAATGATTGGTTCTTTAGAGCGGACACAGGCACCACAGACTCCTTTGTTAATATCTATTACTTCACAGGCGACTTTCCCTTGGAAAGGTCCTAAGATAAGTTGATTGTCTTTGAGGAAATAAAAACCAGCCCAGTTAAGGTTATCGAGTTGTTGCATCAAAAAGGCGGATGTGTTTGAAAAAGTGGTTAAATCTGATGGACTATTTGTTACTAATGCTTTGTATTGATTAATCATAGCAGTCTCCTTGAGGTCTCCTGTATTTTATCATATAATGTTGCTGTGAACAGGGGAGCTTTAGCTGAGATGAAGAAATTCAAACCCTCAACACCTGATCTAGTTAAAACTAGCGTAGGGAGATTCTACTTTTTAAGTACCTGCTCCCAAGGTACTTTTATTTTGTTCACTAGAAAGGAGTCTTATGCGATTACAGACTCGTGAACTTACCAGAATGGCATTATATATTGCCTTATTCATTGCCCTCGATTGGTTTAGCGGTAATGTCTTACCAACCATGCCACAAGGAGGAAGTTTAGGACTATCCACAATTGTTCTAATTATTGCTTCTTTTGATTTGGGCTTTCCCAAAGCAATCGTCCTAAATTTGGTTGCTTTAGCTGTCAGTCATCTATTTGATGCGCCTTGGTTTGTTTCCTGGCCACAATATATCCTTGATTATTCAATAGGATATGCTGCTTATTCAGTAGCTAGATACTTTGGTAGTGAAAAAGATATGACCTTAGCTATCTTAGTGCCTAATGCGATTCGATTCTTTAGTTCCGCATTAGCAGGGGTACTCTACTATGAGGTACCATGGTTAGGTAGCTTCTTATATCAAGCTGGATACATTGTTCCAACCGTGATTGTTTCATTGATTGTTCTACCGTTGTTATTGCCACGAATTAAGAAACATTTGAACACACAAAACATTCCAACCACGATTAATCCAATGTTAAAAGGTGTGGGATATATCCTATCTGCTTTATTGGTTGTTGCTGTTGTTTGGAGTGCTTATGATGCCTATCAAGCATTAGGTTGGGAAGGAATATTCCCAGAACAATAAAAATCTTCATTTCTGAAGATTTTTTTGTATTAAGACCTGATTAATAATTCGTTTCGCTAAATGAGGGTTTCTAACTAAGAGAGGACCATGGAAATAAGAACAATAAACATTCTTATAGTGACAACCTTCACTTTGATCCTCACCATTGTTACCCTTACCTTCAATGATTCTTCCTAAAGGCTTTAGATTCTTACCAAGATAGGTTTTACCGGCATGGTTTTCAAATCCATAATAGGTTTCGTTGAACTCATCATTAAACATTTGAGTATTACCAATAAATCGATTCTCTTCTTGATTTTTGGTGTAAAAATCTAAGACTGAAGTTCCTAGTATTTTTTCGTTCTTAGCATTAATATAGTAATGACCTAATAATTGATAACCTCCACATATCGCAAGCATTACCCCATTATTTTCTATGTATTGTTTGAGTGGTTCTTTTAAACGTTGAATATCTTTTGAAACGACCGCTTGTTCAAGGTCTTGGCCACCTCCAAAAAAGATACAATCAAATTTTGTTGGGTCAAACTTATCTTTTAATGAAATGATAGTCGTTTCTACTTGATGACCTGTTTTCTTTGCTTCATGTTGAAGCATTAAAAGGTTCCCATTATCGCCATAAGTATTTAATAAGTTGCCGTATAAGTGAGCAATACGAATCATTATTTCATCTCCATTGACACTAGATTGGATTTAGAGAGATGTTCTCTTAATTGGAGTAAGGCAGTGTATGTAGCAAGGATATAGATTGTTGAAGTCGGTAATTGTTCTATTTGTTGTGTTAATTGTTCAATTGAATCGTTCATTATCAATTCTTCAAAACCAGCAACTTCTAAGCGCTGTTTTAAATCATCTTTTCGGATGCCACCAACAATCGTTTCTTTAACATTAAGAGTGTTGAGTTTTTCATAATCGGCGTCCCAAATCCATGAGACATCAATTCCATCGGCATGTTTATCGTTTAATAAACAAACCAGTGATTTTTCATTTTTATCAAGTTGAATTAAATCAACAATTTGATTAAAACCGACAGGATTTTTGACTAAGTTTAAAATAATGGTTTTATCATCAAGTTTAAATTCTTCTTGGCGACCAAATTTCATTGGAGTGTTTTGAAAACCAGCCTGTATTTCTTTAGGGGTTAAGCCAAAATGAATGCCGACACTATATGCTGCTAAAGCGTTATAGATATTGTATAGACCACCGACTTCAATTTTGAAAGGATGGTGGTTGATATCAAATTGTGACCAGTTTCGATGCAATTGATTAATCTTAGTTACTTCATAATGAAGATCTGGTCGTTTAAATCCACACTCTGGACAATGATAGTTACCTAAGTTTGAATAGGTTAATAAATCATATTGAAGAATATTGTGGCATTGTGGACATAATAGACCATCTGTATTTGGTGCAGGAGTGATGGGTTCTTTTTCTTGGTGATTAAAGCCAAAGAAGAGTTTACGATTATCTAAGTCATCATAATTAAATAAAGGTGTATCTCCATTAGCAATGATGATTGCATCGGAGGCTAATTTCGCGCCATCGACCATGTATTGATACGTGGTGTAGATTTCACCAAAGCGGTCCATTTGATCGCGAAAGACGTTAGTAAAAACAATCACTTCTGGTTTTAATACTGGGGTGATTTTCTTTAGGTTTGCTTCATCAACCTCTAAGACAATAATGTCTTCGTTTTTTATATTTAATAAGGTAGAGGTAATGCCTTGAATCATATTTGATCCAGATTCATTGGTAAGCACCTTATATTTTTCTTTTAGGACATGTGTAATTAAGGAAGTGGTTAAGGTTTTTCCGTTAGTTCCTGTGACCATAACAATTCTGATGTCTTTGGAAAGATTGGCTAAAAAGTGTGGGTCTATAGTTAAGGATACTTTTCCTGGTAAGCTTGTTGCGTTTCGTTTAAATTTTCTTAAGGACCATTTTGTAAATTGGCCAGCTCGTTTTGCGAGTTGATAGCGTATTGACATAGCGCCTCCTGTTCTTCCTTCTTTATTATAATCATTTAGCACTTTCTTGTCATGATAAAACAAATGGGGTAAAATTAGGGGGTAAAAGGAGTTTAAACATGTTGAATATAGGACAACAAGTCACTATTCAGAGTTTTAAACATAATGGTTCCTTGCATCGCACCTGGTCACGCGGGACTTTAATTGAAATAAAAGATGATTATTGGGTTGTTGTGACATATAAAACATTGGTGGTTGAGAGTAATAAACGGATCTGGCAAACGCGTGAGCCAGCCATTTGTTTCTTTTATCCAGATCAGTGGTTTAATGTGATTGCGATGATAAGAAGAAATGGCATAACTTATTATTGTAATATTGCGTCTCCTTCTTTATATGATGGAGAGGCTATCAAAAATATTGATTATGATTTAGATTTAAAAGTTTTCCCAAATGGTTATTATGAAGTCTTAGATCAGGATGAATTTGATTATCATTCTAAGATTATGAAATATCCAGATGAAATAAAAACGATTGTTAATGCTCAGGTACAGACCTTGATTGATAAGATTGAGTCCAATCAAAGTCCGTTTAATGAAGAGATTGTACGTGATTATTATTATAAATTTTTAAGTTTAGATAGAACCAAGAAAAAATCTGAAGGTGAAGATTATGAGTGATATTGATTTACTACAAGTCATATTAAGACTATTTTTAGCGGCTCTTTGTGGAGCGGTTATTGGCAGTGACAGAGTTATTAAGGGAAGACCTGCTGGAATTAAGACGCATGCCTTAGTTGCTTTAGGGGCAAGTTTGGCTATGTTAAGTGGTGAATACATTATGTTAGAGTATGGTGATTCACAGGATGTGTCTCGTTTAGCGGCACAAGTTATTTCTGGTATAGGGTTTTTAGGGGCTGGGACGATTATGTTTACCCAACGCCACCAAGTCTATGGACTTACGACTGCGGCTGGATTATGGTTTTCGGGGATTCTAGGGATTAGTTTAGGTGGAGGCTGGTATGACATTGCGCTTATTAGCATGTTGGTTTGGGCTTTTATCTTCTTTGTATTAGGGAAGCTAGACATGTATTTATCTGATCGTAATAGAGAATATAAACTCTATTTAAATTTAAAAGAGGATGTGACAATTATGAGTGCTTTAGTGGTGTTGGATGAATTGAATATCCAAGTGACTGAGAAGGCCTCACTTAATGAGTCTGAAACAAATTGGTTAGTACAGGGTACATTTATGACAACGCAAAGTAACATTGATTTTGAAAAAGCGTTAAATGATGTGGATGGAATTGAAGTTGTTAAATTATTTTATGTCTAGACATTTAAGATAAACTGTTGTTTTAAATGCCTATAGATAACTTAGATTAATTGAGTCTGATAATTAACAAAAAAAGTTTCTAAAAAAGAGCTTTTTTTGTTGACAAAGACTTTTGAATATTATAGACTAAGTGAGCGCTCAAGGGAGCGACTGAGAAAAATGATCTTTGAAAACTAAACAGAAACGTCAAGAAATTTGAGATTTCA
>CAYFSJ010000001.1:0-83060 GCA_964345765.1 uncultured Erysipelothrix sp. | reverse complement strand
ATAAGAAAACCCATATCTTAGAGTAGACATGGGTAATTATTAGGCTCTAGATGAATATTTACCATCAGAAGTAGAGATAAGAATTGTTTCTCCCTCACTAATGAATAGTGGTACTTTCACTTCTAAACCAGTTTCAACAATCGCATTCTTTAATGCATTGGTAGCTGTGTCACCTTTAACAGCAGGATCAGCTTGAGTTACTTTTAAAGCAACTTTATCAGGTAAATCAATACCGATAATCTCACTGCCATAGAAAGTAATGGTGACCGTATCATTTTCTTTAAGGAATTGAAGTTCCCATTCTAAACGAGACTTTTGAATTTCAACTTGTTCATAACTTTCTAAATCCATAAAAACAAGTGCATCGCCACCATCATATAGATATTGCATATCCTTTTTATCTAAGATAGCTTGATCAACTTTATCACCTGCAGTATAACCAAGTTCAGTCATTGTTCCAGTTCTTAAGTTCTTTACTTTTACTTTGATGTTCATTTGAGAACGAGCAGTTTTATTACGAGTAATATCTAATACTTTATAAAGGTCACCCTCTTCAACAAAGCTCATTCCGAGTTTTAAATCATTTACTAACATAAGTTCCTCACCTTCAATAATCATTGATATTATACGATTTTAGAGTCATTTTTTCAATGTCTAAACTCGCATTAACACTAAATGAAGCTGGACCACTCACATTCACTAAATAATCACTCTCATTAAGAACAATAAATTCAATTGTGTAATAACCAAAATTCAAGAAACTATCTTCAGGATTAGTTCTTAATTGTGAAACAATAAAATAATGTACATCACTCATATCTTGTGCAAGTTGTTGGGTTTGATTTTGTTTTCTTTGATAGGCTTGATGTACTCCTAATTCAACAAAAAAACTTGAGACAAACATCAATAAAACAAGTGTTTGAACCAAGATAAATCCATCTCTAGGGAATTGTTTTAAAATAGATGGTATCTTTATTGTACCCAATAACAATTGTCGATCCTTCAATCCACAGACTCCCCTCTTTTATATTTACCAGTAGTATTTCATAACCTGGTTTCTTAACTAAGCGATCTTTATCAAAGCTCAAACAATACTCATTCTCAAATTTTTCATAACATAAAGATTCATCTTTCATTTCAAAATCTGAACTTACAGTAAACTCATTTTGAAGTTGTATAAAGCCAGTTTTATTTTGATCATAAAATGATAAGTTATCTCGATACTGATAGAAGCCTTGATACATCATCACCACGATTAGTAATAAGAAAGAAGAAAAGAATAATGCTAATATTGCCTCGATTAATGTGAATCCCCTTTTCATGATGCACTGAGTAAATTAAAAAGTAACATTGCTAGTAAACTGATAATAAATAGAGAAAGTAGAACTTCAATCAAAATAAATCCCCTATTCATCAAGAATTCTCCCCATCCCAAGTTGTACGGTATATTGTTTATTCCTAGCAATGATTGTTTGTGCTTGATTAACATGACCAAAAGCATTAAAGCTTAATCGACTAACATTTGAATCAAACTCAGAATTTAATTCTATCCGTTTACTTTGTGACATAGCTTGTAGCTGTGTTAGTAAATATTCATTTTTGAACTGATTCAATTCGATTGTTGGAACAACCACTGAACCTAAAACAACACTTATGGAAACGACAAACAAAACCAGCAGTAATTCTAAGGTTGTAAAGCCTTGTTTATTGACTAACCGCAATTCCATTGACAATACTAATTGACTGACCATTCTGACAAACAGTCTGTTTTTGAGTCAGATAACCACCTGAAACTAGGTCACTGATTGTGGCACTTTGTGTATCATGATCTAACATATACTGAACGATAGCAGCATCAACCACTTTCGTTTGAGCATCACAGCCTTTTCTACTAACACTCCCCACAACATTTTGAATATTTGGGACAGTTAATAAGAATAAGATAGCAATAACGGTCATAACTAAGACCATTTCTAAGAGTGTAAAACCACGTTTACTGTTCATACTTCTCCTTTCAAATGTTCCCCAATAATGACATTGGAGCTAATAATATTTGGTACATAACGATGATTAAAAATGCTAAAAGTGTATAGGTTATTAGTTTCAGAATTGTACCAGATTGTTTAAGTTTTGATTCAATAATTTTACGACTGGTCATTAAATACATTTTTAAATAATCAATACTTTGATTGCTTTGAGTTCCTAACTGACTGACCAGAATGAATTGTTTCTCTAATAAGGGGTGGTTAATACTATCAATAAATGTCTTGCCTTCTTGAAGTTGATAGGAGATTAAGGTTGCTAACCAAGCATTTAAATAAGATGTTTCAGACTCTTTAATTAATTCAAGAGTCAGTTTTGTTGAGAAACCCTTTGATAAAAAAAGATAGAAGTTATAGGCAAATTGATGTGTATAGATATCCCTAATGATAGTCAAGAAGCGATATTCTTTGACATAGTTAATAAATATTTTCTGATGTTGTCGCTTTAGAATTAACAAGATTCCAATAACGATTAAGAGATTCATAATGGTTAGGAAAATAAAGATTATTCTTAGAATAAAATAAAAGAGATTTAGTAAAGTTGTCTGTAAATCAAATAGCTCAACAATACTAAGCATGGATGGAAATAAAAAGAGGATAAAAAATAACATCAAACTATACATCAACGTATATAGAATCATTGGATAAGTCAAGATTTTTAGAATCTGTTTAAACAAATCCTTGTTAAAAGATTTCGTTTCAAAAGTAAACTTTAATAAATCTTGAAGCGATAAATACTCATTTAAAACATTGAATTGAGATGGATTATCATAAAGATTCCTAACATATTCATCTAGTGTTTTCTCTTTAATATCAAGTAACTTTTGAGCATCAGTAAAATCTAAGCCAGCTTTGAGATACGCTAATAGAATCTCAATTTGATGTTGTTTCTGATCAGAGAACTTGGTTGATTTGTTGGTTACTAAAGATTTCAAGGATAGCACTTCGTCGCTGTTGAACAACTCCTAATTTCTGAAAGACAATATTTAAGTCAATCATTTTTAAATCTTCCTTACTACATCCAAAATCAAGAAGTCTTTGTAAGGTTTGTTGGGCACTAGAACTATGGATTGTCCCACAGATCATATGGCCTGATAAACTGGTTCTAATTAAAGCTTGTGCCTCTCTAGGACTTCGAATTTCACCAATAACAATTATATCGGGATCATGTCTGAGTAGTTGTTTTATGCCTGCTTGAAAATCAAATTGATTGGCCTCATTGATTTGTATCTGCATCATATTAGAATATAAACACTCTATTGGATCTTCTAAAGTATAAATACTTTTATGATTTACTTCAGATAATGCCGTAAATAAAGTAGTGCTTTTGCCAGAGCCAGTGGTTCCAGAAAACAGTATCAGTCCATTTTCTTTATCGAGTAATTCTCTTATCTGATGAATCATTTCTTTTTGCGACGAAATATCATCTAAAGCATTAATTTTTGATAAATTAAGAATCCTTAAAACTCCACTTTTGGCACTAAAGGTTTCTAAGGCAGAAAAACGACAATGCCATAGTTGATTTAAAACCATAATAGAAAAGACTCCAGATTGTGGCTTCATTGAAGCGGCTAAATCAAGTTTGGCTAAATATTTTAAATAATGATAGAGCGCAAGATCTGCTTTACGAACTGTCTTTTGAACTAAACCATTCAGTGTTCTAAATTGAATCAAGGAATGTTGTGATGAAAAATTGAAATGGATATCCGTTGCTGAGCTTTTGATGGCATCTTCTAATAATACTTCTAAACGTTGTTCAACGATGCTCTCACCTCCCACTTCTTATTACTAAGTGAAGTGGTTTAGTCCTAAATAAAAAAAGTGCGATGAGCACTTAATTTATTTCTCTTAGATATGGATTGTATTTCCTTTCAAATGATAACTTGGTAGTTGGTCCATGACCACAATAAATCGTATAGTCATCTTCTAATGACTTAAAGAATCGTAGGGTTTCTCTCATTTGATTCATATTCCCACCTGGAAGATCAGTACGACCAATACTTCCTCTAAATAAAACATCTCCACTAAAGACGGCATCCTTATAAAATAGACTTACATGTCCTACAGTATGGCCAGGTGTCAGTTTAATATTAAATTCAAATGATTCAATGGACATTATACCTTCAACTAAATGATTAACTTGTGTATTCCATGTAAACTCTGGATCAATAAAGTCAGCACAATTTAAGTAATTATCAGTTAAATAAGGCTCATCTAAGGGATGAATATAGACTGGGACAAGATAATGTTTTAATAATTCTTCAACACCACTAATATGATCATGGTGACCATGCGTTAAAACAATGGCTTCAATATCTATTCCTTCACACTTCTTTAAAATGCGATCAATATTGTTTCCATTGTCTACACTTGGGTCAAAAATGATTCCCTTATTATCTGCAATGAGTACATAACAATTGGTTTGTAACGGATTCATTACAGCTGTTTTTACCGTATAAGAATTATTTCTTCTCACGGTGAAGCGTCATTTTACGTTCTTTAGGGCAATACTTTTTATACTCAACACGATTTGGTTGGTTCTTTTTATTTTTTGTATAGATGTAATTTTCTTCGCCACATTCAGTACATTTTAATGTAAATTGATCTCTCATGGGTATCCCTCCTTTAAGTGCTAAAACATTATACCATAAAACTCATTAAATCAACTAATATGTTGGCTCAATTTCCGGCTCAACTAATTGATTGCTTTGAGCATAGTGATTCACAATATTCTTGACTACCTCTAAACATCCATGTTCTATTGGAACAATTTGACGCTCATTATTTGTGTAGTGTGGAGCAATACAAGATATTGCGATTTGTGGATTATCAAATGGCGCATAAGCCACCATTGAATTGGTTACCGTCTTATTATTAAGTCCATCTAAATAAAGGAAATCCTCAGCTGAACCTGTCTTAGCCGCAATTTCTAATTGAGCATCATCTAAGGCGCGACAATATCCATCCGTCACACATTTTCTAAATCCCTGTTGAACACGACCGACTGCCATCGGATTATCGATTGCATTTAGTATTTGAACATCATTTTGAAAATTAATCGTATTAGAAACTGTATCATAAGACTCTGAGACAAGTCTCATTTTATAGCGATATTCTCCGTTAGCGATCGTAGAGACATATTGATTTAATTGCATCGCCGTATAAGAATCATATTGGCCAATGACATAGTCCAACAAATATCCTGGTAAGGTAGAATTCGATTGGAATCCTCTTTCTTCTAAAGGAACATCTAAACCAGTTTCAACTCCTAATCCAAATTGAGAGAAATTAGAACGAACTTTAGGGAATGTATCCGAGCGTAAGTTTAAAGGTTTATCATACTCATACTCCCCTTCTCCTAATTCAATGGCTGTTTTAAACATATAGACATTACTTGAATGTGATAAAGCTTTAATATCATCGACTTGTCCTAAAACTGCGGATGAGGACTTTAAACTTGTCCCTTGAATCTTAATTGGTTCATCAAGGACTAATTCTCCAGGAGCAAACACTTCTTCATCTAATGCTAAATAAACGACTGCTCCTTTAATACTTGAACCTGCTAAAAAGGCATTTAAATAAGTTCCATTAGGGCTGTAAATAATTTCGTTATTATCATCCACAATAATTCCAACCGAAGCTAAAACATTTCCATTATTAGGATCTGAAACGACCACATACATTTGATTAAAGAATTCATGTGGACCATTATAGGCTTTTTTAACAACAAAATCAGAAACAATCTGTTCAATATCATTTTGATAAGCCGTATCAATTGTTAATTTAAGAGTATCTCCTTTTCTTCCCGTATTAATTTCATCCAGATTAACTAAACCTGATGGTGAATAAGTGAGAGAATACTCGGTACTTACACCAGCCAATAAATTTTCATACTTCTGTTCTAAGCCACTTCGTCCAACGCGATCATTTAAACGATAATTTAAAGCTTGCATCGAAATGGAATTACCACTTAATAAACCTTGACGTGAAGTCGTAATCTCACCTAATATTGGTCCTAAATGATGTCCCTCTGTTGTATAACGATCCCAACTAGGTCTTACAACGATTCCACTAAAATCTAAGGAGCGCTCCAATAATTGAGTAACCTCTTGATGTGTGACATCTTCTTTTAATATGACATCTAAATCAATCCGAGATCTCATTTTAATCAAAATAAAGAATTCTTGAAGCTGTTGTTGGGTCAGTGAATTATTAATTAAACTAGGAGTAATTCTTGAAAGTTGTAATTGATATAAATCAGCATCCGTCAAATTACCCGCTCTAAATTGTTCAAGTTCTTCCTCTGTATTTAGTTTGCTAATTTCATCTGGATAATAATAAATATAAGCATCTTGTTTGTCACGCTGAGTCATGGTTGAAATATCAACATCGAATAATTCGACAAACTTTTTCGCTTTTTCAACTCTTAACTCTTCTGTATCTGTTTTTGGTGCTAAATAAACAAAGTTAAGTTTCTCTTTATTACTTAATAAAACATTGCCATGTAAATCAACAATTTCACCACGATTTGGTAGTTCTATGCGTGTTTCATCAAATTGTGTAAGTGCAATTTGACTGTATTTATCATGTTGAGTAATCTGCAAATAAACTAGACGAGACGCAATAAAGAGCATCAAAATCAAGAACAATCCAAATAAGACAATAAAACGAGGATTAATTCTTTTTTGAATGCGCTGTTGTTTCTCTTTTTGTAATGATTCATTGGCAAACACATCATTACTCTCTTGTACTCTTAATAATCTTTTTCTACTCATAGTGTCATCCATAATTATAACTTATTTTATGGTAGAATGGTATCGACTCATAGGAGGATTTATGATCACAAGATTATCGACAAGACCGGTCAAAGTCGGTCAATATACAATTGGTCATCAGAATAAACTAATTATTCAATCGATGACCAATACAAAAACTAAAGATGTTGAAGCGACAGTTCATCAAATTAAATCATTATTAACCAACGGATGTGAGATTGTTCGAGTCGCAGTATTAGATATGGAAGATGCCAACGCCATTAAAGAAATCAAACAAGAAGTAAACTGTCCAATTGTGGCCGATATCCATTTTGATTATCGTTTAGCGATTGCATCCATTGAAGCAGGCGTTGATAAGATTCGATTAAACCCTGGTAATATTGGACCAAAAGAAAATGTTATCGCTGTTGTAAATAAATGTAAAGAATACAATGTTCCAATTCGAATTGGTATTAACTCTGGTTCTCTAGAAAAGAGATTACTGGAAAAATATGGTGGACCTTGTGCAGAAGCAATGATTGAATCAGCCCAAGATCAAGTCGCCTTATTAGAATCACTTGATTTTAGAGAAATTATCTTATCCTTTAAATCGAGTGAAGTGAAGCTAACTATTGAAGCTTATAAATTAGCAGCCAAAACATTTAAGTACCCTCTTCATATTGGCGTTACAGAAGCTGGCACAACTCTTTATTCAGCCATTAAATCCAGCGCCGCATTAGGTGTCCTAATTTATGAAGGCTTAGGTGATACTATTCGTGTTTCTGTATCGGATGATCCAGTTGAAGAGATGAAAATTGTTAAACAACTCTTAAAAGCATTTGACTTAATGGAAGATGTCCCTGACTTAATTTCTTGTCCAACTTGTGGCAGACTACAATACGATATGTTGCCATATGTTAAAGAGATTGAGAAGTTCTTAGAATCAATTAATTCCAACTTAACGGTGGCAGTCATGGGATGTGCTGTCAATGGACCCCAAGAAGCTTCTCGAGCAGACATTGGGATTGCTGGTGGGAAAAACGAAGGTCTCTTATTTAAAAAAGGAAAACTCATAAAAAAAGTCCCACAAGATCAAATTGTTGAGACTTTAAAAGATGAAATACTCAGAATGATTGAAAATTAATCTTGCTGTTGTTTCGCTTTAGAACGGGCTTTGGCTCGTTCTTTTTTCTGTGTGTTGATTTCTCTTTGAATCATTTCACGACGTTTTTTACGATGCAAATCAGCAATGGCTTGTTTTCGTTTCTTCTTGTAATTTGGTTTTACTTTAACTTTTTTACGATTAAGAATTTGAGTAATCTCAGGATCAATCTTTTTATGATAGGTTTTCTTCTCATAAAAATTACGAGCATCCACTATAGTGTTATCATTAATCTTTTTATACTCAAACTCAATACCCATAGATATTAATTTAGATACATCCTGACGATGACTTTGATCCACTAACACAATCGATGTTCCTTCTCGCCCTGCTCTTGATGAGCGTCCAGCACGATGGAAATAGAAATCTAAATGAGATGGTAGACCAACCGAAATTACATGACTGACATAAGGTAAGTCTAATCCTCTAGCCGCAATATCAGTGGCAACTAAGGTAAAATGTTGTTGATCAAAAAGTCTATTCAGTGTTTGTTTACGTTTACGAGGTGATAAATCGCCATGCAATTCTAAGACATTGACCCCATATTCTGATAAACGATCGGATATTTCAGCAGCTTGTTCTCGTGTATTGCTAAAGATAATACAACCAGACATTTGAACGGAAGCCATTACTTCTAAAATAGAGTCAACCGCATCCTTTGAAACGGATTGTATTAAATAATGATTAATCTTAGGATTGTACTCACTTTTCTCTTTATTAACAATTGTCTGAGGATTATTCATCGCTTTACGCACAAATGCTTGAAGTTCATCAGGAATGGTGGCTGAGAAGACTAAAAACTGAAATGGTTTGTTGATACGATTAATTACATCAGCTAATTCATCAATAAAACCATACTCCCAAATCATATCGGCTTCATCTAAAATGACATGCTTCGCATTTTGAGCTAGTAACATGCCTGAACTAAATTCATCTTGAAGTCGGCCTGGTGTACCAATCACAATATGTGATTCTTCAATGGTATTTAAGCGATCCTTACCACCAATGAGCAAGGCTAGTGTTAATTTATCATCAACTTGTTTCATATCCATCGCAAACCGATGAATTTGCATCGCCAATTCTCTAGTTGGTGCGATAATCACTGCCTGAGTATATTTTTTAGTGGTATCAATTTGATCCATTAATGGAAATAAGAAGGCATGCGTTTTACCAGAACCTGTTGCTGATTGTACAATTAAATCATCATCATTCATGACTTTTTGATAAGTAAGTTGTTGGATTGTCGTTAATTCATTAAACTTTAAGAAGTTAAATAATGATTGAGCTTTTTCTTGTAATTGTTGTTTCATAACTTGTCATCCTTTGCATCAATATTATACCATAACCAAAACTATGGTATATTAACTACACGGAGATTGAAAATGGAAATTATTGATATAAAACCTAGAGGGTACTGTAAAGGTGTCATTAGAGCCATTATCTTGGCTAAAAAGGCACGAGAAAGCTATCCACAGACCCCTATTCATATACTTGGATCATTGGTCCATAATTACTACATTGTTGAAGCATTAAAACAACGAAACATTATGACAGTTAATGACCCACAAAAATCACGATTACAATTACTGGAAGAAATACAGAATGGAATCGTTATTTTTTCTGCCCACGGTGTCTCAGATAAAGTAAGAGAGAGAGCCAAAGAAAAAGGTCTTCAAGTTTTAGATGCCACCTGTGAAGATGTCTCTTCAACTCATGATCTAATCCAATCTGCCATCAATAAAGGCTCTCAAGTAATTTATGTGGGAAAAGAAAAACATCCTGAAGCATTGGCTGTGACTGAATCCTTTGATCCGATTCACTTTATTAGCAATACTCAAGATGTCGATTTACTTAATTTAGATTTCAATAAACCAATTATGGTGACTAATCAAACGACTCTTTCTACCTTAGAAATTCAACAGATTCTCAATGCGATTGTAGCCAAATATCCCCATGCTGATGTAAACAATGAGATTTGTTTTGCTACTCGAGCGAGACAAGAAGCAATTATTAAGCAACAGGAATTAGACGCCTTAATTGTTGTCGGTGACCCTACTTCCAATAATACGGCCATGTTAGCAAAGATTGGTCAAAACCATGGTATTCAACATATCTTCAAGATTGAATCCTTGCATCAACTAGATATTAGTCAATTACAGGATGATTGGCGAATTGGAATTACTTCTGGTGCATCAACACCAAACTATTTAACTAACATGGTAGTCAAATATATGAGAGAACTTGATTTAGCTAATCCTCATCCATTTCCTTCGATTGAATTTGATAAGATTCTTGATTAAAAAGTTGATAAATGCAATCATAATCACTATTTTTAATAGTTAAAACTTGATAGTGATTTCTTTGATGTTCTATCCATTGTGAATATAGAACATCTTTTTTTAGTTGCCCTAAATACAAATCAGTTATATCAGCCTCTTTATTCTTTGAAGTATAAGCAGCACTAATTAATATATAGTATTTCTCATCAAAAACTAACTGTTCCCTTGTTATATCGTATCCATTGGTATAAAGATAGTTACGAAGATGTTCAACTTTTGAATGGGGACTAAAGATAAGTTGTTTGGCTTGTTGGAAGTGTTCTTTTGTTGCTTCAATAATCTGTGTTATAGTTTCAGCACCTAAACCTGCCACAACAATACAGTCAGCTTGATGATCAATATTAGTGGCCCCATCAGAGAGAACAGGAATTACCTTATCAGATAATTGATGATTTTCAATATTTTTAATCGCTTTAGAAATTGGACCTTCTTTATTATCAGCAGCAATAGCTAATTGTGCCTTATTTTGTTTAACAGCCTCTATACAGAGTAAAGCATGATCGCTCCCTATATCTAGTAATAGATGACAAGGTTCAATCATGCTTAAAATAGACTGTAATCGTCTAGAGAGAGCCATTAGCTACGATCTAAGAAGTCTTTTAGACGTTTTGAACGAGATGGATGTTTTAATTTACGAAGAGCTTTTGCTTCAATTTGACGAATACGCTCACGTGTCACATTGAACTCTTTACCGACTTCTTCAAGTGTTCTTGTTCTTCCATCATATAGACCAAATCTTAGACGAAGTACTTTTTCTTCACGCTCAGTCAATCCTTCTAAAACCATATTGATTTCATTTTTAAGAAGTTCATTGTTTGCGTATGAACTAGGAGAAATAACGTCCTTATCCTCAATAAAGTCACCTAGATGAGAATCATCTTCTTCACCAATTGGTGTTTCAAGCGATACTGGTTCCATGGCAATCTTTTGAATATCACGAACTTTTTCAGGTGTAATATTACCCATTTCTTTCGCAATTTCTTCGGCACTTGGATCTCTTCCTAGTGTTTGTACTAAGTTTCTTTGAATACGAGTTAATTTATTAATTGTTTCAACCATATGAACTGGAATACGGATAGTTCTGGCTTGGTCAGCAATCGCTCTGGTAATTGCTTGTCTAATCCACCAGGTTGCGTAAGTTGAGAACTTGAATCCTTTGGTGTAGTCAAACTTTTCAACTGCCTTAACAAGTCCCATATTTCCTTCTTGAATTAAATCTAAGAAGGACATACCACGACCAACATATTTCTTGGCGATGGAAACAACTAAACGAAGGTTAGCAGAAATAAGAATACGACGGGCTTCTAATCCATCAAAACGAGTCATATTACAGTTTTGAATATAGGATTCAGCTGCTGCATCTGAGTCGTAATAATTGAACAAAAATTGAACGATGTATTCAATTGGAGGTCTTTGATCTTCTTCTAAATGAGAGAAATCTTCTTTTTCAGCATCATCGACATCATCATACATGTGATAAAGTAATTCTTCCGCCTTAAGACCATCTTGAATTCGTCTAGCAATTTCTGGTTCATCTTCAGCTTCAAGCAAGTTAACTCGACCAATTTCCTTTAAATAGATTTTGACCGGATCATTAATTTTAACATTCGAAACATTAATTGATTTATTCTCATAAGAGGATAAATCAACTGTATTAACCGATTCATCAAAAGGTTCGTCCCCTTCTTCACCTGTAAAAAAGTCATCACTATAATCTCCGTCATCATCAGCGTTTTCTTTATTAACCTGATCGACGACTTCTTCTTCATCGATTTCTTCTAAATCATCTGAAATTTTTATTTTATTTTGATTAAACCATTCAAACAAATCTTCTGTATCATCATCAGTTAAATCTAAATGGTCGATGGCATTATCAACCTGTTCTTGAGTTAATTTCTTCTTTTTGGAATAGATGCTCTTAAACTCTTTCTTAACATCATCAAGTGTTTTATATTTCTTTGCCATATTACCCTCCTTGTAGCAGTTTATCACGTTGTTGTAATAAATTTGTTTTTTCTTGAAGTAATTCTAGTTTTCGATTAATATCTGAAGTCTCTAGAATACTTTGATCGTTTATTCGAAGAAGATTATCAATATCCGCTAGTTTCACTGAACTAATTGCTTCTTGAAGTTGAATTGAAGACTTTGGATACTGGTATAAACTCTCTTCACTTATCTCTAATAAGAGTACTTGTTGAATCTGACTTAAATTTAAATCCAAGCAGTCGGCTACTCCTATTGTATCACGAGAATTGTATAAATTGGTCATTAACAGCGCTAAATCATTAGCCTGCGGGTCAATTAAATACCCTAAATTCAACTTAAACTCTTGAGCAAAATTCTTACCATCTAAGATATGAGCCAAGACATCTTTTTCAGATTTAAGAATATGTTGTGTCGAAAAAGGTTGATGAGACTCTCTAGGTCGTTTGACTGGCTCAGGCTTTTTTATTTGATTTAACTGTTGAAGAACCATTTCTTTATTAAACTGGGTCACTTCTGCAATCTGTTGAACAAAGTAGTTCTGATCAAGTTTATCTTCTAAAATTAACTGTGCCACACTAAACTCAAGTACCCGTTTACGTGCATTATAAGAGGTCAGTGTATAACGTTGACTAGCAAACTTTATAACAAACTCCATCCAATGCATTGGTTTATTAATCATCTCAATTAATGTCTCTTTAGAATACTGATTCAAAATATCATCAGGATCAAGATTAGTATTATTATTCATAATACTTACATCAATGTGATTTTCACGTAATTGTGCTCCAATATTTATCATGGCAGCTTGTCCTGCTTCATCACCATCAAATGCTAAAATGACAGAACTATTCAGACGCTTAATCAGATTAATTTGAACCTCACTTAAGGCAGTTCCCAATACCGCAACCACTTTTTGAAGTCCTGCTCGATAAAAAGCAATGACATCCATGACACCTTCTACAATAATCAAAGGTTTATCTTTTAATAAAGGTGCCTGTGTCTTTGGATAGTTATATAAGACATTCGATTTTTGATAGATTGGATTGGTCGAACTATTAATGTATTTTGGACCATGCTCATCCAATGCACGTGCTGTATAAGCCACGATTTGATCTTTATCATTAGTAATAGGAAAAACAATACGATGATTAAACACTTCACTAATGCCTGATTCATGTTCTTTGGCAAGATTGATTGCTTCAAGCTCTTCAAGTTGATAGCCCTTTTTAAGTAAGTATTGAGCTAATGGAAACTTTGGGTCTGCATATCCAAGCTTAAACTCATCAATGATGTCATCATTTAACTGTCGATCTTTTAAGAACTGGGCAATAAAATCCTCTTTATTGTTATTGAGAGTATATTCAAGATAACGCTGTGCTTCATCCATTAATCTATAATAGCGAGCAATTTGTTGATCAATTTTAGGTTTGTATGTCCCTATTGAATAATCACTAAAGTCAAAACCAATCAATTCACCTACTTTTTTGACGGATTCAATGAAGGAAACTTGTTCATATTTTTGAATAAAGTTAAAGACATTTCCGCCTTCACCACAAACAAAACATTTAAAGATTTGTTTATCAACATTAACAGACATTGAAGGGTCATGATCATCATGAAAAGGACAGATTCCTTTAAAGTTGCTGCCGGCCTTTTCTAAAGGAATATAGTTAGATATAACATCAACAATATTAACCTTTTCTCTTATATCTGTGATTTCTTCTTGAGTTAATCTTTTCATTCAACCATTTCTTTAATTTTATTGGTGAGTTCACTCATTAAGACTCTTTCTTGTTCCATCGAATCACGATAACGAATCGTTACACTTTGATCTTCTAAACTATCGAAATCGACTGTTACACAGAATGGAGTTCCAATTTGGTCTTGACGACGATAACGTTTGCCAATAGAGCCACTCTCATCATAATCTACTAAGAACTCTGTTGATAATTGTTTATAAACTTCTTTTGCTTGTTCACTAAGCTTTTTAGATAAAGGTAAAATCGCAACTTTATAAGGTGCCACCTTAGGATCTAATTTCAAGAGTACTCGAGAATCATTTTCTAACTCTTCTTCTTGATAAGCTTCACAGAGTAGCGCTAACATCAAGCGTTCAACACCCACTGATGGTTCAACACAGTATGGGATATAGCGTTCATTAGTTTCAGGGTCAAGATATTCCATATTTTCTTTAGAATGTTCTTGGTGTTGTCTTAAATCAAAATCAGAACGATCAGCAATACCCCAAAGTTCATCCCAGCCCCATGGGAACATGTATTCAATATCAGCAGTCGCAATTGAATAATGTGATAATTCATCTTCATCATGATCTCTAAAGCGAAGATTTTCAGGTTTTAGTCCAAGTTCGATTAAGAATTCCATACAGAGATTCTTATAGAATTCATACCACTCTAAATCTGTGCCAGGTTTACAGAAGAATTCAAGTTCCATTTGTTCGAATTCACGAGTTCTAAAAATCATTTGACCTGGTGTAATTTCATTTCTAAAAGCCTTCCCTATTTGGCCAATACCAAATGGAATCTTTTTACGAGAAGAGCGTTGAACATTTTTATAGTTAACAAACATTCCTTGTGCGGTCTCAGGTCTTAAATAAATCGTTGAACTGGATTCTTCCGTTACACCTTGGAATGTTTTAAACATCAGATTGAATTGACGGATATTCGTAAAATCATGTTTACCACAATTTGGGCAATTAATATCATTTTCATCAATAAATGCTTCCATTTGTTTTAAATCAAATGCGCCCGCATTTACTTCTGGAAACTTCTCTTCGATTAATTTATCGGCTCTGTGACGCGTTTTACAAGCTTTACAGTCCATTAATGGATCCGCAAAGGTATCTAAGTGACCGGAAGCTTCCCACACCTTAGGGTTCATTAAAATAGCAGATTGGATGCCTACATTTTCTGGAATTTGGTGAATAAACTTCTTCCACCATAAATTTTTGATTGAATCTTTAAATTCAACACCTAATGGTCCAAAATCCCAAGTATTGGATAAACCCCCATAGATTTGAGAACCAGGATAAACAAAACCAGTTTGTCTTAGATGCGATGATATTTTTTCAAAATTTTTGTTAGACATAAATCCTCCTATTGTAAATCTAAATAAAAATGATAGCCATTTAATCGAAACGATGTATGATATTCAAAATAGTCGACAATTAAGCCAACTATTCTTAAATCAATATGGGCATTGCTTATTATACTATAATTTGAAGTCTTTGCCTTAAATAGTTGTCTAATAAGTCTTAATTCTTCGACATTATAAATACTTTTGATAGGACGATAGATCATTCCACCCTCTTTAATATCAAAATGATTCACTTGAGGTTGGTTCGTTTTCACATCACCATCCACATAAGGTTGTAAACCAAGTTGATTTAAACAGTCTACTAAAAATAAACAAAGCACTAATCGTTTATTATCAAAATCATTAAAAGCTTCTAAAGCCCATTGATATAATGAATAATTTAGGTGTTGATGAAATTGCAAATAGATACTATTAACAATCTGAGCCAATGTCATCACTTCCATATTATCAGTTAATTGTGGATAAGATTTCTTAGTCACAATCTCAATGGGTGTAATCAGTGAGTCTTTATCTTTATATCTAAATTGATACAAATGAAAGGCTAAACCACTGGCCAAGCGTTTGGAGTTTGGTTTGTAATAACCTTTATAAATAAAATGTTTCAGACCTGAGTCTTTTAAATAAACCCACATCATGGCATCAGCTTCTTTGTATGTTTTCGTATTTAGAATATAACCTTCATCAATGACTTCATTCATGATTATAGCCAAGTTCCTTTAAATGATGAAGTTTATTTCGCCAATCAGGTTCAACGGACACAAATAGTTCTAAATCAACTTTTCGATTTAAAACATTTCTTAACTCTTTTGTTGCCATGACACGAATCTTTTTAATCATTGATCCTTGTTTCCCAATCAAAATAGGCTTTTGACTAGCACTAGACACAATGATTTTAGCATAAATCGTTATTTCATCTTTTTCATCTTCAATGGATTCAACCACAACTCCTATTTGATGAGGAAGTTCTTGTTTCATCACATATAGAATCTTCTCACGAATAATTTCTGAGATTTGAAAACTCAAAGTATAGTCAACTTCGTCTTCATCACTGAAGAAGGCTGGACCTTCCTGTAATTGTTGAAGAGTTAAATCTAGTAAAGTATTGATATTATCATTTTCTAAAGCTGAGATGGGGATGAGCTCATCAAATTCAAAGGTATCATTTAAATAATCTAATAAGCTAATTAATTGTGGTTTATTTATTAAATCAATCTTATTAATAATTCCAAAGATTGGGATTTCATTATAACTTTGTTTAATTCTTTGAAGTACTTCATTTTGTTTTTTACGCATTGGTTTAGTGGCATCAATTAAGAAGTAAACTAAGTCTGCCCCTTCTATATTTGAATAGGACTCACGATTTAAAAAACGACCAAATTCATCTTGAGGATCATGAATCCCTGGCGTATCAATAAAGACAATTTGGTAGTTTTCATGATTTAAAATACCTCGAATTGCATTACGAGTTGTTTGAGGTTTATCTGAGACAATCGCAATCTTTTTGTTAAAAATTTGATTTAATAAGGTTGATTTGCCCGTATTAGGTAGCCCTATTAACGCAACAAAGCCAGACTTAAAACTCATACTAAATCCTTTGGACCAAATTGAAGTGGGATTAATTCATTAATATTAGTATCTAAATGTTCATGATGGTTACTCAAAAGAATTGGTGCATCTTGAGGTAATAATTCACTTAATACTTGACGACAAATACCACATGGTCCAGCTAAGATATCCCCTTCGGTAACAATCGCAATGGCTTCAATATCTTCTTTACGATAGCCTAATGAATAAGTAGCAAAGACCGCATTTCTTTCGGCACAAGATGTTGCCCCAAATGAAGCATTTTCGATATTGGCACCATGGATCATGTTACCATCTTTTAATAAAATACAGCTTCCAACCCGATATTTCGAATATGGGGCATAGGCATTTTCAAGCGCTTTAAACGCTTCTTGAGTTAAAAAAGAATAATCTTTCATATTGTTAACACTCCTTTAGATAAAATTATTATTATCATTATTATAAATGAAACGATTGAAATCGTTAAGACCGCTCCAGCACTAATGTCTTTAATATGGCCAACTTGTGTATCCTCAAGATAATTTATTGCATCGAGTGTCTTTTCGATGGCCGTATTGAGTAATTCAGCACAAATGACACAGCCAATACAGACTAAGATGATCATCCATTCAAAAGCATTAATTCCTAACCAAAAACAAAATAGGACAGTGATGGTTGCCAGTAAAAATTGAATCTTAACACCCGTATCGATTTTAAAGGCATAAATGATTCCATTGATGGCATTTTTAAATTTATTAGCGAGTCGCTCCAATGTTATCCAAGATCCTTTCTTGTAAATCAAACATCTCTTTTTCTTCTTGATTAGTATGATGATCAAAGCCTAGTAAATGTAAGAGTCCATGAGTTACTAAAAATGAAAATTCACGTCTAAGGGAATGACCATACTCTTGAGCTTGATTAATGACCGCTTGGGTATTAATAAAGATATCACCTAAATGCTCAGGATCTTCATCGTCAACAAAAGTAAGTACATCAGTTGAGCGATCAAGCTGTCTATACATAAAGTTCATATGATGCATCTCTTCATCATTAATTAAGATTATCGCAACACTCTTATTTAAACGTGAATCATTAGTGACTTCAATGATTGATTTAAACACTTCTTTAACATAGCCAGCATAGTTTCGCCATTTAGGTTGTACATCTTGATAGATAATTGTATAATTCATCACTTTTCTCCAACACAATTATATCATAGAAGAACAAGTAAAGATTAATGAAGTTTCGGTTAACATTTGATAAAGAATTTGTTAAGATAGGATTGATTATTAGGAGAATCTGTATGTCAATTTCAAGTATTCAATGGGAATTTATCTGTGGCGGCCTCGCCATTTTCTTATTTGGCATTAATTTAATGGGGGATGGTCTTACCAATTTCGCTGGTAGCAAGATTCGAGATTATATCGATAAGTGTACTTCTAACCCATTTAAAGCAATTTTAGTTGGTCTAGTGCTAACGGCTGTCTTACAATCTTCTTCAGCAACTACGGTTATTGCGATATCATTAGTAAGAGCAGGTCTCATGCGCTTAGATCAAGCTATTGGGATTTCAATGGGAGCTAATATTGGGACAACTGTAACGGCTGTCTTAATCAGTTTTAAGGTTGAGTATTTCGCCTACTTTATTATGTTAATAGGAGTCATTATGACGATGGCAGCTAAGCGGAAGAAACATACCTACTTAGCTCATATTTTAATTGGCTTTTCACTAATCTTTATCGGTTTAACCATGATGGGGGATGCTCTTAAACAATTACAATACTTAGAAGGCTTTAATGATATTATTTTAAGTATTTCATCACAACCAATTATTGGTTTAATTGGTGGAACCATTATCACAGGGATTGTTCAATCTTCAAGTGCTATTGTTGGAATCATCCAAAAACTTTATGATACCAACGCGATCACCCTCATTGCTTCTATTTCATTAGTCTTTGGTGCCAATATTGGAACCTGTGTGACTTCATTGATTGCGGCTGCAGGAGGATCTTTGGCGGCTAAGCGTTCCGCATTATTTCACTTAATCTTTAATGTGGTTGGATCGATTATCTTTATGATTTTCTTAATTCCATATACACATTTAATTTCGACATTAGTAGACTTATTAAACTTAAATAATTTGATGGCCATTGCCTTGGCACATTTCTTATTTAACTTTATTAGTACCCTACTGTTCTTACCTTTTGTTAAACAATTTGTTCATCTTATGGAAAAATTATTACCTGGTAAAGATGCCCATTCAATCAGTGATGTTGCCATTGAAGAACTCGATGAAGCAATGATTACTAACTTTGCGGCTGGTGCTTTAGAAGTATCTAAGCGCTCTATCTTAAAGGTGGGTGAGTTAGTGGTTAGTTCAATTGAAGCAAGTCATCTGTATATTCAAACAAAAGAAAAGAAATATAAAGAAACGGTTGTTCAACTTGAAGACATTGTTAATGCTTTAGATACTAAGATAACCAATTATTTACTGAAGATTGCTAAAACAAACTTATCCGAAGAATTATCCATTGAGTACGCAACAAACTTGCAAGTCATTAAGAACTTAGAAAGAATATCTGACTTATCGACTAACTTAGTTGAATTCTATGAAATGATATTTGAACATAAAGAAGATTTAAGCGATACAGCCAAGGATGAATTAAGACAATTCTATGACTTATTAGTCCATAACTTAAACTCTGCTTTAGAAATCTATCAAACCAATAACTTCTCTACCTATCAAACCTTAACGGAAGATGAAAATTATATAGACTTACTTGAACAACAATTTAGAGATAACTTCTTCCAACGCATTACGGCTGATGAAAATATTGCGGGTGTGGCAGGATCTGTCTACATTGATATCTTAGGAACCTTAGAGAGAATGGCGGACCATTCCTATAACGTTGCAACCAACACAATTCATCCAGTTAAAGTCCATAATGTTCCTAAAGACCTACATATCTAACAAAAAAGAATCTCGTTCATGAGATTCTTTTTTATCTGTATCATCCAAAATCTATATGTTGACCTTTACTCTTATAAATTAGGGATTCACAAATATTTTTGATATGGTCCCCTGCTCTTTCGAGTGAACGTAACATTGTAATTAGTCGTACAGGATACTTAAATTCATTCGGATTCGCATGAATCTTTTCTTCAATAAAGACAATCGTTTCAATGAAGGCTTTATCGATTCGTTCATCTTCATCTAAAATACGATAAGCCGCTTCAACGTCATCATTCTTGAGGGATTCATAAACACTATCGATTTGATATAAAATTGCATCAATAATCTTATTGGTTAGAGTTGTTAATTCATCACTATGATCTTCATTATTTTTAATGACATAACGCCCAATGTTCTTAGCATAATCACCAATACGTTCAATATCGGTAGATAAACGAATACCAGCAATAATACTTCTTAAGTCTTTGGCGACAGGTTGTAATAAACTTAGCATCTCTGTTGCTTGATGGTTAATGTCTTCATCAAGATGGTTGACAAAATCATCCATTTCAATCAAATTCAATGCGATTTCTTTGTCATGATTAGTCAGTGCTTCTTGTGCTAAAGAGAACATATTACGTACTTTCTTTAACATAAATAAGAGTTGGGATTCATATTGATACCCAAGTCATTTTTAGAAGAGTCTGCTAATACTGATCGTCTGAGATGAGCTTTAATTCGTGCTTGAAGTTGACGTGGTGAAAATGGCTTAGTGATATAATCATCAACTCCTGCTTCAAAGCTTTCTAAGATATCTGTTTCTTCATCTTTAGCTGTTAACATTATGATGATGCTATTAATCTTTGCTTCTCTAAGCTTTTTAACGATGGAAAGACCATCTTTTGATGGTAACATCCAATCAACGATAATGACATCATAATTGTTGTTTAGAGCTAAATCTAGACCTTGTATGCCATCGCTAGCACTTTCTACTTCATAGCCACTGACTTTTAAATCATAACGAATCAATCGTCTGATACTGTCTTCATCTTCAATGACTTATATTCTTATCATTCTATTCTCCTTGATATCGTTTTAAAATCTTTGAGACTAATGCATGGCGTACAATATCTTCTAATCCTAGTTCAAATATACTAATTTCTTTTATATTTTTTAATATTGAGATGGCTTCTAGTAAACCTGAATCACTTGGGTATTTTAGATCAATTTGAGTAATATCGCCATTGATAATCATTTTTGAATTGAAACCCATCCGAGTTAAAAACATCTTCATTTGAGCTTTAGTCGTATTTTGTGCTTCATCTAAGATTACCATTGCGTCATCGAGAGTACGTCCTCGCATATAGGCTAATGGCGCAATTTCAATAATACCCTTCTCCATATACTTTAAGACAGATTCAGGTCCTAATAACAGATTGAGTGCATCATAAAGTGGTTGTAAATATGGATCTACCTTTTCTTTTAAATCTCCTGGTAAAAATCCTAAAGACTCTCCTGCTTCGACAGCTGGTCTTACTAAGATAATTCGTTTTATCTTATTCTCTCTAAGTAATTTAACCCCATAGGCTACGGCTAAGAATGTTTTCCCTGTTCCTGCTGGACCTAAACTAAAGACCATATCATGATCTTGCATCGCCTTGATTAAATTTTGTTGTCCTTTAGTTTTAGGATAAATATGCTTTCCACTCACAGTATAAGTGATTGGTTTGGTGCTTAATTGTACAGAGTTATTATTCATACTAAATTGTTTAATTTTCCCTAAAGATAACTCATCATTTTTATTTAGTGCATCAAGCATCTTCTCTATGACAAGTTGAACTTGACTGAGTGTTTCTTCTTCACCACTGATGACTAGTTGATTTCCTCTAGAGAATAATTCAATATCAAAGTAAGTTTCTAAATATTGTAAGTACTCATCATTAGGACCATGTAGTTGGGCTAATTGAGTATTGTTTAAGTTTAAATCAATCTGTTTTGTTTTTGCCAAATTTTTCACCTCTTTTAAAGATTATCACGAAATACAAAAAAAGACCACATTCAAGTGATCTTCAAATTTAACGTTTACGTTTATTTTTGCGTGCTGCTTTACGTGCCGCTTCAGATTTTAACTTACGCTTAACACCAGGCTTCACATAATACTCTCTTTTTCGTGCTTCAGCAAGGGTACCATTTCTTGAAACTTGGCGCTTAAAACGTCTTAGCGCGTCATCTAAAGCTTCATTTTCTTTTACAACTACTCTAGGCATCTCAACCCTCCCTTCACACAAGCATTCCAATTATACAACTTTCATTGACCTCTGTCAAAAATATTTTCTTTTAGCCCTGCATTAGTTCAACGCCACTACTTGTGCCGATTCTTTCTGCGCCTGCTTCAATCATTTTGACAAGATCTTCATAAGTTTTAACACCACCAGATGCTTTCACTTTAACCTCTTTTGAAACATATTCTCTTAATAAAGCAACATCTTCAACCGTTGCTCCACCAGTAGAAAATCCAGTTGAGGTTTTAATGTAATCCGCTTGAGCATCACTCACGCATTGACAAGCATTTATTTTATCTTGTTTAGACAATAATGAGGTCTCAATAATGACTTTTAATAGCATCCCTTTAGGAATTGCTGCTTTAATGTCTTTGATTTCTTGAGTTACTTCATCAAGTTTACCTTCTTTAAGTTTGCCAATATTAATAACCATATCGAATTCGTTAGCGCCATCTTTTAAAGCTTGTTTAACTTCTTCAACTTTAGCATGAGTATTACATGCTCCTAAAGGAAATCCAATAACAGTTGCGATTTTAACATCTGTATCCTTTAGTTCTTCAACACAGACTCCAACAAAGCTTGAATTTACCATTACTGAAGCGAATTCATGTTCTTTTGCCTCTAAACAAAGTTTTCTAATTTGGTCGCTTGTCGCCTCTGGTTTTAATAATGTGTGGTCAATGTATTGATTCGTTTTGTTCATATGTATCCTTTCTTAGCTCTTCTAAAGCTTCATTAACTATTTCATAATCGGTAGGATGAGCAATTACTTGATAACCTATGGCCATCGTGTTCTCATTCCCTTTACCCATTATCACAATTATGTCATCTTTGGTTGCCGATTGAATGGCTAAATGGATAGCCATAATCCGTGATTCAACAATGATATATGGGTTACTAAAGATTCCCGAAGCAATCTCCATACAAATATCTGACACCTTTTCATCACGTGGATCATCTTCTGTTAAATAGATTAAGTCACTGTATTTGTCTGCCACTTCTCCCATTATTTTTCGTTTTGATTTATCACGCTTTCCTGCTGATCCAAAAATAGAAATAATTCGTCCTTTAATATCCAAGGTTGATTTAGTGAATTCAAGTATTTTCTCCATCGAATCAGGTGAATGAGCAAAGTCAATAATGACTTTGAAACCAAATTCTGAATTAACCACTTGCATGCGTCCACCAATATCAGGTATATTCTTCACTTTTTCAATCATATCGATGTAGTCGATGCCATGAATATGACAGACTACCATGGCTTGAACTAAGTTAAAGATGTTGTAACGCCCTAATAAATTTGTCTCATAGTTATAAACATTATCGTCAATAGTTAAGCTAAAGCGACTATGATCCATATCTACTTCAATATCAGAAATAAAGACATCTGCCGATGGATCTTGACTTGAAATCGATACTACCGGGTTCACTATTTCCTTGGCCAATCGCGCTCCATATAGATCATCAATGTTTATAACGACTTTTTTTGTATAATCAATTTGTTTAAATAGTTTTTTCTTAGCCTGATAATAAGATTCCATGTTTAAATGATAATCAAGATGATCTTGGGTCAGATTTGTAAAGATACTACTTTCAAACTGTAGTCCTTCTATCCTCCCCATATCGATGCCTTGTGAAGAGGTTTCCATGGCACAGATTTTAACACCCGCTTCCACCATATCATTGAGATGTTTTAAGTTACCCACTAAGGTATTGGTTGTTAAAGCAGAATCTGAGACTAAATCATCATAGAAGACACCTAATGTACCCATATAACCTGCTTTAATTTCTGGTTCCAAAATATGATTGACTAAGATTGCGGTAGTCGTTTTTCCATTGGTTCCAGTAACCCCAATAAGTTTTAATTTTGAACTAGGATCATCATAGAAACGATTAACTAATCCAGCATAGTTATCATTTAATTTAGGATCGTGGATATAAAGAATTCCCTCTTTCTTATTTTTGAGTTCACGGGTATGAACGATGACAATCGCACCATTTGAAATAGCTTGATTAATAAAGGAGTGCCCATCATGGGTTAAGCCTTGCAAAGAAAAGAAGATACTATTTTTGACGTGATGGCGTGAATCATCCATTACATCTTCTAAGATAATCTCTGGATAAATATCTGTTTGAAATAAGTCATTAACACTAATCATTACTTTCTCTTTCTGTTTGCTGAAGCGAGTAATCGCTGTATTTCTTCTTCATTTAGTAGTCGATAAGACCCTGAGGCTAAATTACCCAGTTGCAGGGGCCCTAATCTAAAACGGTGTAGTTTTAAAACATCATGATGCAAGTATTCCATCATCTTACGGATTTGTCTGTTTTTACCTTCATATAAGGTTATATCAAAATGAGTAATTTTCTTATCCGAATCAATTCTGACATTATTAATCCTAACAGGTTGATACTGTTCTTCTTTAGTTTTAAGTCCTTTTTCACATAGCTCAATATCACGTTTGGTCAAAGTCCCACGGATCTTAACATGATACTCTTTTGAAACTTCTGATGATGGATGAATAATTTGTTGAGAAAATGAACCATCATTGGTCACTAATAAAAGACCCGTAGAGTTATAGTCTAATCGACCAACAGGATAGAGTCTTCTTTGGTCTTTGATAAGATCTACGACAACTTTACGCTCACGATCATCACTGCTTGAGCTTAAGATTCCTGTTGGTTTATTGATCATATAAACTACTTTTGTTTCAAATTTGATGGGTTTGTTATTAACCAGTATCGTGTCGTTTTCATCCACTTGTGTTCCTAGTTGATTCACGATTTTTCCATTGACTTTAACTTGATTATTTAAAATCATGTCTTCTGCTTTTCTTCGAGATGCAATCCCTGCTTGAGCAATTACTTTTTGTAAACGTTGTTTCATTAAAATAACTCCTGTTGATTTTCTTCTTCAACTTTTATTTCAGGTAATTCTTCTAAAGAAACCATTTGGAAAGTATCTAAGAAGGATTCTGAAACACCATATAAAATAGGTCGCCCAGGACTTTCTAATCGACCCATCTCTTTAATTAAATCGGCAGCCATTAGCTTTCTTAGTGTAATCTCACTTCCAATACCACGAATTTCTTCTATTTCAATTCGAGTAATTGGTTGTTTATAGGCAATAATAGCAAGAGTTTCTAAAGCAGATTGAGACAATTGTTTCATTTTGCTAAGGTTTAAGTACTTGGCAATTAACTCGAATAATTCAGGTTTGGTAATAAAATGATATTTCTGACCATAATCAACTAATTCTAAGGCAGAATCAGAATCATTATGTTTACTCATTAACTTATTTAATGCATTTTGTAAATCTTCTTCATTGGCTTGAGTAATTGAAAGGAGCTGTTCAAAAGTAATTCCATCGTCTGCTGAAATATAAATTAACCCTTCGACCTGTTGTTGTAAATTTTGCATCTAAACTCCTTTTAAAGCAATCTCATCTGTGCTTTTGTTTATACTGTAAATTAGTTCTTTCATTAAAATCATATCTAAGACAGCAAGAAAGGTCACTATCTTAAATTCTAAATCATCTTCTTGGTCAAACAAGTCTGATAAATTGAATTTATCTTTCTTAGTTCTTAATTGATAACGGATTGCCTCAATTCGATCATCAATTGAATACTCTGTTTTGGTATAAGTAACTTGTGCCATTTGAGTTGCTTGTTGTCTGGCGATGACTCGGTTCATAGCTTTAATCAAATCATAGATATCATGTTGATAAACTACTTCTTGTTGATTTTCTTGTAGGAAGACTGAAGAGGTATTAAACAGATTGACTTGTTGTTGACGCTCAATAAATCGTTTTGATAAATCTAAGGATGCATCTTTAAAACGCTGATATTCTAAGAGTCTTGAGACTAGTGATCTTGGATCATTTAATTCTTCTTGGTCTTCATTCATTGTTGTAGGTCTTGGTAATAAGCGTCTAGATTTTAGTTCAATCAATGAGGCCATTTCACTTAGATACTCACTGGCTACTATTAATTGTTGATCCTGTGCTTGGTGAATAAAGGAAATGTACTGGTTTGTTAAAGTCACAAGATCCAAATCGAAAAGATCTAATTTATTCTCTCGTATAAGATATAACATTAGATCTAATGGACCTTCAAACTCTTCTATATTAACTACAAATGACATTAGCGATGGTTAGCCTTTCGCTTACAGTGATATAAATCAAAAGTCTCAAAATTTATAATTTCAACATCAAATTCATGAAGGGTGAATTCAGGAAAATAAGTATCGGCTGGACCATTATAATCAATCATTGAAAGAAAAAATTCATTGGCATAAGGGAGTGCCTGCTGATAAATCGTTTCGCCTCCACAAATATAGTATACTTCATCACTTTCTTGATGCTTTTGACAAAAAGCTTTAAAGTCAGAAATATGATGTACCTTGTGATTTTCAATTGGGTTTCTAGAAACTAAATAAACTTCTCGATTTGGGAGTGTGGTTGGTAAATTCTCATAGGTCACACGACCAAAAACAACTTTTTGGTGCATCGTTAAGTTTTTATAGAAATGAAGATCTTCAGGATTATGCCATGCCATGACTTTATTAAGTCCTAATTGTCCTTGTTTTCCAATGGCAGCTACAATAATTAACATTAGACAGAAATCTCCGCTTTAATTGTTGGATGATATTGATAATCTTCTATTTGAATATCTTCAAATTGATAGTCATCGATTGAATCATGGTGATTTAATATTTTAATCTTACATAATGGATACGGTTCTCTAGTTAATTGTGTCTTAACTTGTTCTATATGATTATTATAAATATGAGCATCGCCAATTGTATGGACAAAGTCCCCTACTTCTAATTCACAGATATCCGCAATTAAATGAACTAGTAATGAATAACTTGCGATATTAAACGGAACACCTAAAAAGATATCACCAGAGCGTTGATATAATTGACAACTTAGCTTCTTATCTTTTGAGACATAAAACTGCATCAATAAATGACAAGGTGGAAGTGCCATCTGATCAATTTCACCAGGATTCCAAGCGCTTAATATAATGCGTCTAGAATCTGGATTGTGTTTAATTAGGTCAATCACATTTTGAAGCTGATCAACACCATTAAAATCACGCCACTGTTTACCATAAACAGGACCAAGTTCCCCGTGCTTTCTAGCAAATTCATCATCGACTTTAATTTTTTCGATGTATTCTTCGATTGTTTCATTTTGATAATCATCACTCTTAACAAAACGTTCATAAGCCCATTCATTCCATATTCTGACATTATTTCTTACTAAATATGTAATATTAGTGGAGCCAGAAATAAACCAAAGCAACTCATGGAAGACCGCTCTGTAATAGAGTCTTTTAGTAGTCATCATTGGGAAACCTTCTTGTAGATTAAAACGCATTTGATGGCCAAAATAAGAGATTGTTCCAGTTCCGGTTCGATCGGATTTTTGTTCACCAAAATCTAAAACTTTTTGACATAAATCTAGATATTCTTTCATATTATCACCATCAAAATTATAGCATAAACAACAAAATGAAGGGAGAGCATCCCTTCATTTAGCGAACAATTGATACATTCTCTGCAATGATCTCACAGTTGTAACGTTCAATTTGATCTTTTGTAGTGTAATTGTTGGCTTGTAGTCGTCCACGAACCGCAATAATGTCACCTTCTTGACAGGTATCAATGACTGTTTCGGCCACCGCTCTCCAGATTGTACAGGCATAGCGTTCAATCTCTAACTCACCATTTTGGTTTCTGAAGTTCTTCTCAACATCGACAAGAAGTTGAGCCATCTTTAAACCAGAGGCTGTTGTTTTGATTTCAGGCTTTTCCACAAGCTTACCAATTAAGAAACAAGCGTTCATTCTTTCCCCTTTCCTGCATAGCTGCTAAGTATGTTATACAGGAAAAAAACGCTTTCCTAATATTTTAGGTTAAAATTGTCACTGAAGTGGAGTAATTGGTAGTTAAGCGTGATATAAACTCATTTAATTCATCAATAGTGATTGATTCTAAAAGGTCAATCATTTCAAATGGATCAGTTTCTAACCAATGAGCTCTAAAGTTATTGATGGCAAAACTTTCAAAATCTGAAAAGTCAGCAATCGCCTCACCAAGGTATCGCTTCTTTAATTGAATCAATCTATCTTCTCTTATTTCTAAATGATTCATTTTATCTAGAATTAATTGATTAAGCATTTCTTCTTTATTTGTTTCTGCGATGAATTCAATATAACCATAATCCAATCCAAAATCACTTTGGTACACAAATAGATCGTTAATTAAACCTTGGTTGAGCCACTCTTGATAATCAGGATTGAGCTTAGAGAAGTTTAAATCCAAGATAATTTGTGCCATAATATTCGATTTAAGCATATCCAAATTCGATTCAAAGTTTAAGTTTTGTTTATAGGCAAAAACATGCTTAGAGGCATTAACTTTCATATCAATTTCAAAGTAGTCTCTAGCAACTTCCTTTGGTTCATTAATTAAAGGGTTCTCAACCACAACTGGTGTACTAACTTGTTTTAAACGTTCATTTTGATTGATGATTTCAAGTATTTTGGAAGGTTCCATTGGAGAAACAATTGATAAGACAAGTTGAGAAGGATGATAATTGGTATTATAAGCCAATTCTAATTCTTCTTTAGTAATCGCTAGTACATCCTCTTTTGTCCCAGCAATATCATATTTTAGTGGATGATGATGAAACATGGATTGATACGCTTCCATTGAAAGTCTAAAAAATGGCATCTCTTGATACATTTTTAGTTCTTCAATTATAATCCCCTTCTCTTTTTCAACGCCACTTTCACTAATATCTAAATCTAAAACAAAATTAATTAATGTATGTAGAGGTTTTTCAAGCTCTTGGGTAGTAGAGAAAAAGTAGACAGTCTCATTATAAGAGGTAAATGCGTTAGCACTAGCACCCATATTGGTAAAGGTTGATAAGATATCTTCTTCTGGTTTTTCAAAGAGTTTGTGTTCTAAAAAATGTGCTACACCACTATGGTAGGTTACTTCTTTTTTATCCACTATTTGTCGAAGATGTTTCGCTCCAAAATTAGTCCCTAATAACGCGACATGATTTCTAAAATGAGGTTTATGAACCATGATAAGTGTTAATCCGTTTTCTAAGGTTACTTTGTTGATCATTTCATCAAATCGTTTACTGTAATTACTTTCCATATTCTATTCCTTTTAACTGATATTGTAGAACTAAGAACAATTGACTAAAGGATTGTTGAATCATTTCTTTAGTAACTTCTTGGTAAGCTTGTTTATGTTTATCGACATCAAATGATAAGCCTCTATACTCACTATCAAAGACGAAGTTAATCATGGCATATTCATCATCAAAGATTGAATCAAAGGTCGAAATTAACATTTTCTTGGCTGAATCGATTTGTTGTTGTGAGAAATCACCCATCATCATTCGATTAACTTGTTGTCTCATTAAGTCGGATGCTTTATCAATATTTGATTCATCCAATGAAGTAGTTAATAACATTAATCCATCAAAAGCAATGATTCGACTTCCAACTGAATAACAGAGTGAATGTTTTTCTCTTAATTCTTGAAAGAGATGAGATGTTGGTAATTGTCCTAAAATCAGATTCCCTATTCGTAAAGCATAATAAAGTGGGTCAAAGATTGAAATTGAGGTTTGATACGCTTCAATTAAAGTTGCTTGTTGAAGAGGTAATTGATCAATTTGTTGTCGATAGGTATCACTATTGTATAAGCTAAATTCAGTTTGTTTATCTAGAGGTCGATGATATTGGAATACTATTCCAATAGAATTAATGATGCCTTCTCTGAAATTTCCACCAATAACCATTTGGGCTTTAAGTGTCAAGATAACTTTTTGATGAAACTCAATCATGTCTTTGACTGAGATATGTTCTAAATCCTCAATTTGTCCTTGCGCATTAAGTCCCAGTGGTAATCCCTGTCCTAAAATAGATAACGAATTATAGATAGCTAAATTCATTGGGTTCTCTAAGGAACGATTAATTTTATCTGCTACAGAACGTTTTGCTTCATCTAGGGTTTCTTGATTAATCAGTGGTTGATAGATTAAGTCGGCGAGTCCTTGGAGCTGTTTAGCTTGCAGGGGTTCATCGACAAATCGCTCAGAGATACAGCTTAAACGAACTTCTAAGACCTGTGTTGGACCATAACCAAAGGTTCGAGTAGAAATACTAGCGCCATAAAGATTGTCTCTAAAGCCCTGCATCAGTGCTTTGGAAGGATACTTTTTGTTTCTATCCCTTATTAGTTGAGCTAGTAATGCTAATTTAGTATTTTCAATTTCAATAAAAGGTTGAAAAAAGCGAACTGACATGACACAGTTCTTGTAATAGGATGCCTCAATGGCAACCCCTTGAATTGTTTTATTAAATCGTTGAATATTCATTTGATACCTCGCTCCCCTATTTTAGCACAGTTTAGTGTGATTTTACTTCGTGCAATTACTTCTAAAAGAATATATAATAAAACCATGGAGGACTTTTATGCTTAAAGAACATGTAAGTTTGATGGCTGACTTTTATGAGTTCAGCATGGCTTACGCCTATTATAAACAAAATCGACAAGACGATATTGTTTATTTTGATTTATTTACCCGTAAACATCCTGATCAACATGGATACATTATTTTTAATGGATTAAACAGAATTATTGATGCCATTAAAAACTTCAAATTTACTGAAGAAGAACTTCAGTATCTTAGAGATGAAGGTTTTGATGATGATGGATTTATTGATTATTTAAGAAATGTTGACTTAAAATTGGATATTTATGGTGTTCCAGATGGAACAGTGATGTTTAAGAATGAACCATTACTCACCATTCGAGGTCCTATTATTGAATGTCAGTTAGTTGAAACTTTATTCTTATTATCAGTGAACTATTCAACTTTAATTACAACAAAAGCCTCAAGAATTGTTCATGCCTCTCAAGGTAAAGCAATCTTAGAATTTGGGGCAAGACGCGCTCAAGGGTATGATGCGGCTGTAGAAGGTGCACGATGTGCCGTTATTGGTGGTTGTGTAGCAACTTCAAATACCTTAACAGGATTTAAATATGGTGTGCCAGTCACAGGTACTTTGGCTCATTCCTATGTACAGCTCTTTGAAACGGAATATGAAGCATTCTTATCGTATGCTAAAGTCCAGCCGGATAATTGTATCTTATTAGTCGATACGTATAACACCTTAAAATCGGGGGTGCCGAATGCCATTAAGGTTGCCAAAGAATATCTAATTCCAAATGGGCATCGATTAAAAGGAATTCGCTTAGATTCAGGTGACCTAGCTTATTTATCTAAAGAAGCTCGTAAGATGCTCGATGATGCAGGTTTACATGATTGTCAAATCTCGGCATCCAACTCACTAAATGAAGATGTGATTGATGACTTAATTGCTCAAGATGCTAAAATTGATGCCTTTGGGGTTGGTGAAAACCTCATTACTTCATCTACTTCCCCTGTCATTGGAGGCGTTTATAAAATTGTAGCCGATGAAGAAGATGATGGATCAATTAGACCACTAATCAAAATATCTGATAATGTTGAGAAAGTAACCAATCCTGGTTATAAACGAGTGTATCGTTTCTATGATAAAGAAACGAATAAGGCCATTGCTGATTACATTGCCTTGCATGATGAAGTGGTTCCTGAAGATGAATTGGTCATCTTTGATCCAGTCTCCCCTTGGAAACGTCAAAAGATTTCCAATTATACACTTAGAGAATTACATATTCCAATCTTTAAACAAGGTGAGCTAGTCTATGAAGTTCCTAGCTTAGAAGAAACCATTGAGTATACTCAAAAAGAACTTGATAGCATGTGGGAAGAAGTCAAACGTCTTCGTTATCCTCACCAATATTATGTTGACTTAAGTCAAAAACTATTTGATTTAAAGAATAATTTAATTGAATCAAATCATCAAAAACATATACCATTAGATTAAGGAGAAAAAGATGAATAATACAACTAAAAATTTATTAGCCATTGGAATTATCGGAGTTGCGGGATACTTATTCTTCAATATTGATGATACTGCTGCAAAAGCTCAAAAAGCCCAAAAGAAAGCTCAAAAAGAACTTGAAAAACAAGGAAAGCGTCAAAAGAAAGCGAACCGTAATAAATCACTAATTGAAGTTCTAAGAACAGCAACCCCATTACTAAGTCCAGTTATAAATGTTGCGATTGATGAGTTTAAAGACTTTAGAGCTAGACAAAAACAACAAGTCCTATAATTAACCCAAAGTAAAAGAGAATTCTGAATGAATTCTCTTTTTGTATGTCGATTAACGTTTACCTTTATCAAATGGTTCCCCAAGTGAGGCAGGTGCTGCTGACTTCTTAGAGGTTAAGACAAGGACAACCAGGGTTGCTACATAAGGTAGGATTTGATAAACCACTGGTGGGATACCTAATCCAACAAGGAATGAAATTCCACTATATGCCGCTGAGATTGTTTTCATTAAAGCAAAGAAGACAGATCCCATAAAGATATAGATTGGTTTCCATTGACCAAAGATTAATACCGCAATAGCCAAGAACCCATACCCTGCAACATCCGCATTGAAGTTAGTAGAAATCGGTAAGATATAAATCAATCCGCCCATTCCAGCTAAAATACCAGAAATAAGAACACCCGCATAACGCATTTTCTTAACACTAATACCTGCGGCATCAGTTGCTTGAGGATATTCTCCAGCTGAGCGAAGTCTTAATCCAAATCGAGTCTTAAAAATAACGATTTGAGAAATAATTAAGATCGCTATACCTAAAAAGGTTGTAAAGTATGTTTGTCTAAAGAAGAATGGTCCAATAACTGGGATATCTCCTAAGATTGGTACTTTCGCAATTCTAAATTCATTGAAGAATTGAACTTGTTGAATACCAATAATTGAACGTGCCATAAAGATTGCAAATGCTGGCGCAAATAAGTTAAGCGCTGTCCCTGAAATAGTTTGGTCAGCAGACATATTAATGGAAGCATAAGCATGAAATGCCGAAATAATCATTCCACTTAAGGCTGAAATTAACAGTGCCACAAATAATAATGGATAACCAGAAAGTGCTTCTGATTTTTGCATAAAATTAATAAAGAGTGTTCCAGTAAAGGCACCAATAATCATGGTTCCTTCCATGGCGATGTTAATAACCCCTGAACGCTCTGAATACATTGCTGCTAAAGCAACAACTAAGAGTGGAATCATAAACATCATCATTTGTTGGACTAAGAATACTAAATTATTCATTGACGACTGGACCCTCCTTCACTATTTGTTCTCGCTTACCTTTTCGTTTACTTAAAAGTGTATTGAATAAAACTGATAAAGCAGAAATATAAAGGATAACTGCAATCATCATTTCGATTAATTCCGGAACAAAACCTAATGTTTGAATCGCAAATCCACCAAGTTTAATATAGGACATAAACATAGCAGAGAAGATGATGCCAATTGGATTATTAAGTCCTAGTAAAGCGACCGCAATCCCATTAAATCCTTCAGGAGCTAAGGTATTAACCACTGTGATATGACGTCCTGTAGAAGCTAAGAATGTTAATGCCCCTGCCATTCCTGCTAAAGCTCCAGCAATTAACATAGAATAGATAATGCTTCTGTTTTCATTAACACCAGCATATCTAGATGCAAAACGGTTTAAACCAACGGCTTTTAATTCAAAACCAAAAGTCGTTCTATTTAATATAATATACATAACTATCGCAAAGAAGATAGCGATAACAATTCCACCATTGGCAAATGATCCTGGGAAAATCTTATCTAATCCAAATCCTGGAATTGTAACACTTGGACGAACCGTTTGGTTACGAAGAGAATCATAAATTCCCCAAGAACGAATTAAATAGTTCACCAGATACATCCCAATATAGTTCATCATAATGGAAGTAATAACTTCGTTAACATTTCGCCAAGCTTTAAGCCAACCAACTACAAAGGCCCAAAGTGCACCAAAAAGAGCTGCCATTAAAATTGACACAATCCATAATAATGGTGCGGGAATAAATGTCCATTTTACAGCAACATAGATTGCGATAAAAGCACCAACAATAAATTGTCCAGAAGCACCAATATTGAATAGTCCGGTTTTAAAGGCGAACCCTACAGAAAGACCGGTCATTAAGATTGGTGTTGAATAATACAGTAAATCACCAAATCCTTTTGAAAGACCAAAATTGAATGGTCCTTTAAATAAACGGATGGTTGCTTCTAAGGCATTACTAGGATTTGATAAGAATAGTACGATGACTCCAATTATCATCCCAATAACAATTGAAATAACAGAAGGAAGAATCGGTCTTATATCAAACTTTTTCTTACTTTTTACTTGTTTAGTTACCATAAGACACCTCACTTCTCTTGGCACCAGACATATAAAGCCCTAGTTCTGTTTCATCTGTTTGTTGAGGATTAAGTTCCCCTACTATTTCTCCCTCATACATAACGATAATGCGATCAGAGATACCTAATACCTCACTTAATTCAAGTGAGATTAATAAGACAGCTTTTCCTTCATTACGCGCTTTAACTAATTGAGAGTGAATGTATTCAATAGCACCAACATCCAGACCTCTGGTAGGTTGAACCGCAATTAGAACATTGTGATCTCTTTCCATTTCTCTAGATAAAATTGCTTTTTGTTGGTTACCACCAGACATAGAACGTGCCTTGGTGATAGGTCCTTGTCCTGAACGAACATCATATTGAGTAATTAGTTTTTCAGCATAATCACGAATTGTATCAAATTTTAAGAATCCATTGTTATTAAAAGTTGGTTCAAAATAATTTTGAAGAACCATATTTTCTTCTAAAGTATAATCTAAGACCAAACCATATTTATGTCTATCTTCTGGAATATGAGATAAACCATGAGTATTACGATAACGAATGGACTTATGAGAAACATCCTCACCATTAATCATAATCTTACCAGTAGCATCTTTAATTAATCCTGTAATAGCATAAACCAGTTCAGATTGACCATTTCCTTCAATTCCAGCAATACAAAGGATTTCTCCTTCATGCAAGTCAAAGGAAACATTCTTTAATTCCTTTTGACCAAATCCCTTTGACTCAAGGCTCAAGTTTCTAACAGATAAGACTTTCTTACCTAAAGGACGTGGTTCAAGGGTAAAATTTAAATTAACTTTACGTCCTACCATCATTTCTGACATTTGTTCAACACTTACATCCGCAACATCGACAGTACCAATATACTTCCCTTTACGTAAAACAGTGACTCTATCAGAAACTGCTTTAATTTCATCTAATTTGTGAGTGATAAAAATTATTGATTTTCCTTCACTCACCATTTGTTTGAAAATAAGCATAAGTTCATCAATTTCTTGAGGGGTTAAAACAGCTGTTGGTTCATCAAAAATTAAAATTTCATTATCCCTAAATAACATTTTAATAATCTCTACTCTTTGTTGCATACCAACAGAAATATCTTCAATAAGTGCATCAGGATTTACATTTAGACCATAACGATCAGATAATTCTACTACTTTTTTTCTTGCATCTGATAGTTTTAATAATCCGTTTTGTGTATCTTCAGCACCTAAAACAATATTTTCTAATACAGTAAAATTTTGAACTAGCTTGAAGTGTTGGTGAACCATCCCAATCCCAAGACGATTCGCATCATTAGGATTGTTAATTTTCACTTCATTACCATGGACTTTAATAATGCCTTTTTCTTGAGTATAAAGCCCAAATAAAACAGACATTAATGTAGATTTTCCTGCCCCATTCTCACCAAGTAAGGCATGTATTTCACCTTTTCTTAGTTTGAGGGTAACATCATCATTAGCGATGATTCCAGGAAATTCCTTGGTAATGTTCAACATTTCGATAACATATTCCATCTCTATCTCCTTAATCTTTACGCCTATTATAACCGATTTATCACTTTAATTAAACAACTAAAAGCGTTTACTGTAAGCAATTTCATTGTCATAATAAAAGGGGCTGTAACGAATAAACAGTCTTAGTTATAAACAAAAAGCCAACAAATCTGATTCCAGATAAGTTGGCTTTTGTTATAATTGTTTTATGCAGAAACAATCATATTTAGATTATAAACCAGTTCAGCTGTGTCTACCAGTTCGGATCGAACATTTATACAGCCCTTTTTGAACTAATATTTCAATAAAATTATTGAACGACTTCGATTGTAACTCTATCAAATTCTAAAGTTGAAGGATCATCAGTAGTCTCAAGAGTTGGGATATTTGAAGCTAATCCATCTGCATCATCAATTAATGCTTGGTAAACTGCTTCATAATCAGCTTCTGTGAAATTTTCAAAACGGCTGAAATCATCAGAGATTTGAACCCCTTCATGTTCAACACCAAGGTTTAGAACTTCTCCACCTTGCCATTCACCTTCAAAGGCACCCTTAACAGCATCATAAACTGATAGTTTAAGGTTCTTCATAGCAGAAGTTAATACTTTTGGACTTTCATCTTTTTGGTCAATGTCGACACCAATCATCCATTTATCAGCTTCTTCAGCAGCAGCCATAACAGAGTTACCAGCACCACCAGCAGCAGCATGAATGACTTCAACACCTTCGTTATACCAAGATCCAGCCATTGTTACGAATTGTGGATCTGGTCCGAATGAGTTAAGGTAAGTGTATTTAAGGGTTACATCAACACCCATTTCTTTTGCAGCATAATCAGCACCAGCAGCATATCCGTATCCGAAACGAACAACTGCAGGAACAGCCATACCACCCATGAATCCTAAGTTAGTAAAGCCTTCTTTAACAGCAGCATAACCAGCTAAGAATCCAGCTTGTTCTTCTTTATAAAGAATTGAGACAGTGTTGTCAGCAGTTTCTTCTACATAAGCATCGCCTTCAGCGCCATTATTTGGTGTAGAGTCAACTAAGACAAATTTTACATCTGGATATTTTTCTTGAGCTTGAAGAACAACATTACCAAATAAGAAACCTGGAGTAACAATAATTTCTGCTCCAGCATCAACTGCTTGAGAGATTGCTGTTGTATAGTCAGCATCAGATTGGTCTAATGGTTGAATATAGTTAGCTTTTACACCAACTTCTTTGGCATACATTTCTAAACCTTCCCAAGCACCTTGGTTAAATGATTTGTCATCAATTGTACCAACGTCAGTGATTAGGTAAAGACTTGAATCTGTTAATTCACCAGTAGGTTCATCTTCAGTTTCTTCTGTTTCATCTACATCGGTAGTTGGATCAGTTTCAGTTGTGTCTGGATCCGTTGTTTCATCTGTATTTGGTGTAGGTTCAGTTGAACAAGCAACTAATGCGAACGCTAATACCAAAGTAAGAAGTAATGTCCATAATTTTTTCATATTTCCTCCTTGTATGGTCATAACTCTATTTTAAAGAACTGTGTCTTTAATGTCAATTTTATTGTTAAGATTCTGTTAATTCTAAAAGTTTGACTCCTCCTCAACTTGTGGCTGAGGTTTTATATATACATCTCTAGGCTTACTACCAGCAACAGGACCAATGATGCCCGCTTCTTCTAAAGCATCAATCATACGAGCAGCACGATTATAGCCAATCCCAAAGCGTCGTTGTAATAAAGACGTACTCGCTTTTTGTTCACTAATGACATATTCTTTGACTTCTTCATATAATGGATCATCATGTGATTCAACAAAACCAGCATTCCCCTCTTTGCCTTCCATATTCATAAAGGCATCATCATAGCGCGGTGACATTTGACTTTTAGCCTCATTCGCAATTCGTAGTACCTCATCATCTGATATAAAGACCCCTTGAATTCGCGTAGGACTAGGATCACCTAATGGATGATAGAGCATATCACCATAACCAAGTAATCGTTCTGCCCCAACACTATCCAAAATTGTTCGAGAATCAGTTCCACTACTGACCGCAAAAGCAATACGACTAGGAATGTTTGCTTTAATAACACCCGTAATAACATCAACCGATGGACGTTGTGTCGCAACCACTAAATGAATACCAGATGCACGAGCCTTTTGAGTGATTCGTTGAATACTCGCTTCGACTTCCTTACCTGCCACCATCATTAAATCTGCTAATTCATCAATAATAACAACAATATGAGGCATCGGTGTGAGTAATAAATTGGTCTCAGCCATTTGGTTATAACTCCCAATATTTCGGGCTCCCTCTTGAGAGAACATCTCATATCGATTATCCATAATTTGAACCACCACATTAAGTGCTTTGGCCGCTTCAACGGCATCACTCATCACAGGAGCAATTAAATGTGGAATATCATTAAAGACCTGAAATTCAACTTTCTTAGGATCGATTAATAGTAGTTTAACTTGATTTGGTTTGGTTCTTAATAAAATGGTCGCAATCATTGAGTTAATCGATACCGATTTACCAGAACCTGTCGCCCCTGCCACCAACAAGTGTGGCATTTTATTAAGAGTACCAAACATGTTTTGACCCATTAAGTTCTTCCCTAAAGCAAACAACAAGCGCTCATCCTTGAGTTTATTTGGTACATTATCCAATAATTCTATTAAACGAACTGGTGTCATTTCAATATTAGGAATCTCAACCCCAACCGCAGTCATTCCTGGAATTGGTGCTTCTATTCGTATTTCTTTAACAGCTAACTCCATCATTAAGTTATCTTGTAACGAAGCTAAACGGCTGACTTTAACATTTGAATCCAAACGAAGTTCAAACTTCGTCACCGAAGGTCCAATATGAGTATTGACCAAAGTAGTACCAATCCCAAATTGTTCTAAAATAGTGACCAATCGCTCCCCTTTTGAGACGGCCGCATTTTGATTGGCAGCAGAACGAGTTGGACCACTTGGTCTATCTAATAAATCCAGGGATGGTAATTGATAATTAACATTTTCTTCTTCAGAAGCAACTGATTCAGTTTCATCAGTTGAAGTTTTCTCTTGAGTTTGTTCTTTCTCTTTACTAACATCAATAAACATTGATTTTTCTTGTTTTTGTTTTTGTTCATTCTTAAGTGCTTGAGCCATATCAATTGGTTCAAACTCAGGTAAAGGATCAAAATTAATCACATCATCAAATTTAGAAACGTCACTTGGTTCTTTTAGTTTTTTAGCCGAAGGTTTCTTAACAAGTTTTTTAACGGGTTTCTCTCTGGACCAAATCGTTTCTTGAAGTTTATTAACTTTTGAATACATCAATAAAATAGTTCCACTTAACGCTAATAAGATGGTAATTAATATCGTTCCTCCATGATCAAATAACCAAGAGAATAAAGTATAGAATAATGCACCAAATAATCCACCTTGGGCGGAGGCTGTCCGATTAAAGATGCCATCAATTGATTTAAAGAATTGATCAAAGACTGCCCATCCTTTTAAATCATTACCATTAATTAACACTAAAAAAACTTCAAAGGCAATAAATAGTAAAACTATCCCTAAAATCAGTCGTGTGTTCATTTTTATTTCTTGTTTATAAAGTATCCAAACAATGCTTCCAATGATTAAAAGTGAGAAAAAGAGAATTGGCCAATCACCAAATAAGACTCGAAAGATTGATGAAATGATGGTTCCAAATAAACCAAACTCTAAAAGTCCTATCATGGATAGGACAATGACACTTAGCGCAACAATCAAGCCAATGGCTGGTGAAAGTTCTGATGATTTTTGTTGCTTTCGTCTAGTTGTTTTTTTCTTTTTACTCATTAAGCATTTATCTCAATAATTACTGGTAGAATCATTGGTTTCTTTCCTGTCATTTTTAAAACATATTTACTCATTTGTTCTCTGGCTTCATTTCGAGCTGAAATATTATCGTAACGATTTTCTTCAACGGCTTTATTAATAACATTTTCTAATATGTGACCACATTCTTTTACGACATAATCCGCATCTTTAAGATAGATAACACCTCTTGATTGGACATCCGGTCCACCTAAAATCTCTTTGGTTTGGTGATTAATCACAATACCAACAATAAATGTTCCATCGGTGGCTAAAATCTCACGATCTCTAAGTACAAGTCCTGTTGAATCCAGTGATTCTTTTCCATCGATTAAAACATCTTCAATATCGATGAATTCACTCATAGCTTCCATTTGGCCATCTTTAAATTGAGCGATTTGACCATTATCTAAAACAATAATATTGGTTGCGTGATAACCACGGTTAAGCGCTAAATTCGCGTTCTCAATCAATTGACGATACTCCCCTTTAAGTGGAATATAATAAGTTGGTTTAAACATCGTTAACATCATCTTTAAATCCTCTGAAGATGGATGCATGGTTAAGAATTGTTCACGCGATAAGTTAACAACACTGACACCATCCTTAAATAGTTCGTTTTGCATACGCGCTGCATCACGTTCAGTACCAGCAACCACTGGTGATGCAATAATGACTGTATCGGATTGTTTTAATAAAATAGAAGCATGGTCGCCTGTCGCAATGGAATGCATTAATCTAAAGACATTGGGACCTTGATCAGCCACAACAATAATGACATCATCCCGATGATTATTAAATTGATTTGGATGAAGTTCAATTTTATCTGGCAGTTTATAATACTTAAGTTTCTTTAAATAGTTGATATAAGGTCTATGATTATCATTGGCAAAGAAAATTTTCTTCTTATATTTAATGGCGAGCTCAAAAACTTCAATCAGTCTGAATAGATTTTGTTGGTATAAAGAAATGACCACTCGACCTTCACTGGCTTGAATAATTGGTTCTAAGGCTGTTTTAACACGATGACGAGGAGAAGTAAATCCGACTCTTTCACTATTACGTGATTCAGTCATTAACATATAGACCCCTTCTTTTCCAATTTCAGCAAACTCAGTAATGTCACAATCAAATGATTGTAAATTCTGATCAAAGTCAATAATATATTCACTGGCATGGACTATATAGCCATGCTTTGTTTTTATGGCTATCCCAATGGTGTCACAGATTGAATGGGTTAAACCAAAAGTTCTAATTTCTAACCCTTTTAAGTTTAGTTTATCTTCTCTTTTAATGGTCTTTAATGTGTATTTAGTAATTTGATGTTGACGCATCATGTCTTCAATGATGAGTGCAGTAAAAGGAGCCGTATAAATTGGAACATTACATTCTTTAATAAAGTATGGTAATGCACCCATCACATCATCGTGTCCGTGCGTGATGAAAATCCCAACAATTTTATCTATTCTTTCAACTAGATAAGAAAAATTTGGGATAATGATTTCTACTCCTAAGAGTGATTGATCAGGGTATTTTAATCCAGCGTCAATGACAACAATCTTATCGTCTACTTCGACAATGGTTAAATTACGACCATCCTCATCTAATCCGCCTAGGGTCATTACTTTTACTTTTTCCATTATATTGCCTCCAAAACTTACTATATTATTATACACTAAAAAAGCAGTTATTCTACTAACTGCCCTTTTAAAAACCAAGTTTTAACTTCATTTATCTTCACTTTAACAATACTTCCAACCTCAGCATGCTTAGCACTGAAGTTGACTAACTTTTGTTGGGGTGAATAGCCTGTAAAGATTGATGGATCTTTTTTAGATGGACCCTCAACTAGTACATCAACGACTTCACCTAAGTATTGTTGATTGTTTTGTAATGAATACTTCTTAACTAACACATTCAACTCTGCTAATCGTTTCTTTTTTGTGTCCATATCGATACTATCTTCTAAGACTGCCGCAGGTGTCCCGGTTCTTGGACTATAGATGAAGGTATAAGCATTGTCGTATTGACAGTAATTAAATACGTCCAAAGTATCTTGAAACTGCTGATCGGTTTCATTTGGGAAACCAACAATAATATCAGTTGAGACAGACACACGTGGTATCGTCTCTTTAATCTTATCAAATACTTCTAAATACGATTTAACAGTGTATCGACGTCCCATCTTTCGTAAAACGTCATCATTTCCACTTTGAAGTGGTAAATGAATATAAGGCATTATATTGTCATATTTAGCAATGGTATCAATCATCTTATCCGTGAAATTCCAAGGATGTGAAGTGGTGAAACGAATACGCTCTATGTTAGTTAAGGCTACTTGTTCTAATAAATACGCAAAGCCATCGTCAATTTTTAAGTCTTTTCCATAGGCATTTACATTTTGTCCTAATAAAGTGACTTCTTTATAGCCATGTTGTTTTAAATCATTCACTTCTTCAACGATATCTTCGACTAAGCGTGAGCGTTCTTTTCCTCTTGTAAATGGAACGATACAATAGGTACAAAATTTATCACAACCATACATGATATTGACCCAAGCCTTGATTTTATTGAATCGTTGAGCTGGTAAATTCTCAATAATATCACCTTCTTTTGAAAAGACTTCAACGGTTCTCTCCTTTGAGAAGTGAGCATGATACAAAAGATCAGGTAATCGATGTAAATTGTGAGTTCCAAAAATTAAATCAACTTGAGGATAGGTCTTTAAAATCTTCTTAACAATGACTTCCTCTTGAGTCATACAGCCACAAACACCAATAATAACATCTGGATTGTTGGTTTTGATATGTTTAAGAGAGCCAATTTCACCAAAAACTTTATTGTTGGCATTCTCTCTAATTGAACAAGTATTTAGTAAAATTACATCGGCTTCTTGATTATCTTGAGTTAAGGTATAACCCATGGCTTCTAATATTCCAGCGAGTGTTTCTGAATCTCGCTCATTAGCTTGACAGCCATAGGTTTTAATTAAGTACTTTTTATTGTGACCCAACGCTTCTTGTTGGGGGGTTAAATGAAAATTATCGTATAAGATATGAACATTATCTTTTCTTTTTCGAGCATCTTCTAAATTTGGTAATATCCAATCATTTCTCATTTCTTATCTCCAATGCCTAAAAAAACCAGGTTGCCCTGGCATTTTAGGTTCTTTTAAACTTTAAATTGCTTCAATTGCCCCGACAGGACATGTTGGGATACAAGCTCCACAGTCAATGCAAAGATCTTCTTGACATTCTGCTTTCCCGTCGTCATTCATGAATAATGCATTTGTTGGACAAACATGAACACATGCTTCACAACCAATGCAGGTTTCTTGATCTACTCTTACTGGCATGGTCATCATCCTCCTTGTCGAATAAAATTATACCAGTATAACTTTTTAGAATCAATACCCTTTTTACATTATTTTCACACGTTTAATATCAATCGCTCTTTTGTTTTCAATCGTTATAATAACAGCACTTAAATGTGCAGGGCCAGTGGCAACTTTATAATGTGTTTTCTCACCAGACATATTGAGTAAAACTTCTTGGACATCTCGTCCTAAAATTGAATGGGTAACTCCTGTCATCCCAACATCACTGATATACGCACAACCATCTAGAATCATTTCATCTGCGGTTTGTACATGGGTATGCGTCCCCACTATTGCCACACAATCATTCTTATAAACATGTAAGAAGGTTTGTTTTTCTGCGGTTGCTTCACCATGAAAATCTACAAAGTGCATATCCGCTTTAACGGTTCTTAAACTCTCTTTAAAAGCTTCAATTGGGTTTTGACTCACATTGTTCATAAAGACCTCACCCATAATTGAATGAATAGCGAGGGTGCCCTCTTTTGTGTTTAAGATTAAATGACTCTTACCGACCTCGGTTGGTATCATATTTTTTGGTCGAATCAATCTGTCACAAGCATCTATTTCATCTAGAATAATTCTTTTTGAGAAAGAATGATTTCCTAAAGTAATGGCATCAACCCCTAATCGAATAAATTCTTGATAGATTTTAGGGGTAATCCCTTTACCATGGGCAGCGTTCTCTCCATTAACAACAAGTGTATCAAATTGATACACTTGTTTTAGTTGAGCTAATACCTCTCTTAATTTTTGACGACCTGCTTTACCGACAATGTCGCCAACAAAACAACATTTCATTATTTAGCAATCTCTTGTTTTCTAACTTCTCTAACGACTGTTACTTTAATATGTCCTGGATAGGTCATTTCTTCTTCGATCGTATCTCTAATTTGTCGAGCTAAGAGTGTTGCTTGAGCATCAGAAATCTTATCTGGTACGACCATAACACGGACTTCACGTCCTGCTTGAATGGCATAGGTTTGTTCAACCCCTTCAAAGCGATTAGAAATATTTTCTAATTGTTCTAAGCGTTGAATATAGTTTTCATAACTTTCAATACGTGCACCCGGTCTAGCGGCAGATAAAGTATCAGCTGCAGAGACTAAGTTAGAGATTAAGTGTTCTTTTGGCGAGTCACCATGGTGACTTTCAATCGCATTGATTACGATTTGATTTTCACCATATCGTTTCGCAAGTTTTGCCCCTAATTCAACATGGGTTCCTTCAATTTCAAAGTCTAGAGCTTTACCAATATCATGTAATAGGCCAGCACGTTTAGCCATGTTTTGATTCAAGCCTAACTCAGCGGCCATCATACCAGCCATATGAGCGACTTCTAAACTGTGTTGAAGTGCATTTTGACCATATGAGGTTCTATATTTAAGACGTCCAATATATTTAACGAGTTCTTTATCAATACGGTGAATACCAAGTTTGAAGGTAGCTTCTTCCCCTGCTTTTTGGATTGTTGCATCCACTTCTTTAGAGACTTTATTAACCACTTCTTCAATACGTCCTGGTTGAATTCGTCCATCTTTAATTAAAATTTCTAAAGCTTGACGAGCAATTTCTCTTCGAATTGGGTTAAAACATGAAATCTGAATCACTTCAGGTGTATCATCAATGATTAAATCAACCCCGGTAGCGGCTTCAATCGCACGAATATTACGTCCTTCACGACCGATAATACGACCTTTCATGTCTTCATTTGGAAGTTGAATGACAGAGACTGTTCTTTCATTAACTTCATCTTGTGAGAAACGGTCAATGGCTTGAGATAAAATGTCTTTGGCTTTGATTTCAGCCATGCGATTGGCTTCATCTTCTCTATCTCGGATCAGATTAGCAATCTCATTGTCCATTTTCAGTTCAACTTTTTGAAGAATTTGTTCTTTGGCTTCTTCGATTGTTAGATTTGAAATTCGTTGTAGTTCGATAATTTGAGAATCAATCCGTTGTTGTAGATCCTCTTCCATCTTTTCTAATTGAGAATATTTTGTATTTAATTGTTTTGTTCTATCTTCTAAGTTCTTTTCACTGCTTAAAAAGGCTTTCTCGCGTAAGATGAGTTGATTCTCACGACGATCAAGACGAGATTCCAAATGACTTAATTCTGATTTTCTCTCTTTGTTTTCTTTTTCAGCTTGTAATTTTAACTCATAAACTTGAGTTTTACCCTCAAGTTGCGCTTCACGGACAATAGAATCCGCTTGCTGTTTTGATCTCTCTATCACTTCGTCAGCTTCTTTACGCGCTTTTAATAAATTGAAGTGATTAAGAACCATCGATAAGACAATTCCAAGTATAATACCAATAAATCCAACTAGGATGGGCATATATGCTTCTTGCATAATATCCTCCTATTTATATAATAAAAAAGAATGTTATGGTAAACATTCTAGGATAATTATAGATTATTTAACTTCATTGTACAAGTAACTGACTTAATTTTCAGGATGTACAAAGAGCCTTTCTCTTAACTGTGCTTTAATGTCTTCAAACACTTCTGGATTGTCCTTTAAGAAGGTACGCACTGCTTCACGACCTTGACCAATTCGCTCGCCTTTATAAGAATACCAAGCACCTGCTTTATCAATTATTTCATGTTCTGCACCTAAATCAATGACTTCCCCAGTTGCTGAAATACCTTCACCATAAACAATCTCTAGGACCGCTAATTTAAATGGTGGCGCTACTTTGTTTTTTACGACACGGACATTCACTTTATTTCCAACAACTTCTGTTCCACGTTTAATGGATTCAGAACGACGAACATCTAAACGAATCGAAGAATAGAATTTTAGTGCACGACCACCAGGTGTTGTTTCTGGGTTTCCAAACATAATCCCAACTTTTTCTCTTAATTGGTTAATAAAGATGACTGTTGTATTAGAACGATTCATGACTCCAGCTAATTTACGCATGGCTTTTGACATCATTCTAGCCTGTAGACCGACTTGTTGATCGGACATTTCACCATCTAGTTCTTGTTGAGGAACTAGTGCTGCAACAGAGTCGACAACGACTAAATCGATAGCTCCTGAACGTATCAGAACTTCAGTAATCTCAAGTCCTTGTTCACCACTATCAGGTTGTGACAAAATTAAATCATCGATATTAACGCCAAGATTTTTAGCGTAATTAGGATCGATGGCATTTTCAGCATCAATAAAGGCAGCTTTTCCACCCATCTTTTGTGCTTCAGCAATGGCATGTAAAGCTAAGGTCGTTTTCCCACTGGATTCAGGACCAAAGATTTCGATAATTCTTCCTTTTGGGTAACCTTTGACGCCTAAGGCATAGTCTAAAGCTAATGAACCGGATGAAATCGCATCAATATCAACTGCTGCTCGATCACCTAAGCGCATAATAGAGCCTTTACCGAATTGTTTTTGTATTTGTTTTAGAGCATCATCTAATAATTGATCATTTTTCTTTTCGCTCATATTGTCCTACTTTCTATTAAATTGATTCTAAAATTAAATCTTTTGCACCCCATACATATTGAATTCCTGAGATAACTGAGATAATGGTTGCTGCAATGACAAGAATCATATCCATTGGAATATTAAGTTGACTAAATCCAATATTTTTTAAAGCAATCATGATAATCGCAAACATTTGAAGCACTGTTTTTAATTTGCCCAAATTCCCTGCAGCAATGACTGTTCCTTTACTGGCTGCTAACATTCTTATACCATCAACGATGATATCCCTAAAAAACATCAATAAAAAGAAGATTGGATGAATTTGATTTGAAACAGTAAATAGATAAAACATGGTATTAACTAATAATTTGTCAGCGATAGGATCCATGAATTTACCAAAGGTTGTAATCAAATTGTGTTTGCGCGCAATTTGACCATCGAGTAAATCGGTAATGGAAGATACACAAAACAATAATAAGATGACCAGTTCATTTACTGAGAACTGGACACCAAAAATTGTAATCGCTGAATGAAAAATCGGGTTAAAAAATAAGAGGAGAATAATCGGGATGAGGATTATTCTTAGCGTGGTTAATTTATTTGGTAAGTTCATCTATTCACCTTCAATATGGAAATTAATCAAGATTGGAGCTGACCCTAATGTAATTGGATCAAGTTCAATGGCCGTTTCATCAACAAAGATGGACGAACCCACTAGATTCCCAAAATCAAATGAGACTGATTGAATACTTCCGTCAAGTGGGATGACGATTTCTTGACCAGCACCATAAACGCCAGCTACAGGTTCTGCTACAGCAGTTCCATTAATATAAGCTTGAATCCAAGTATCACCACTAAATCGAATAATAAACTGACTTTCATTGGTCACATTACTAATTGTATAGTTTGATGCATCTGTCATCGTCGAAGTAATTGGTGCGACAGGTTCAGGTTCTGGTTCAGGTTCGGGTTGAGGCTCTGGCTCAACAATAGGATCTGGTTCTTGTTCAACAACATCAGGCGTTTCCACTTCAACAATGTCTGGTTGATCATTGTTAGAAGTTAAGCGAGGAAGAACCAGTTTAAAGAAACCAAAGAGTAATAAAGCGACTAATATCGCAATAATGATGAACATAAAGACTGTTTGATTTTCAACTTTTTGAAATTGAATCGAACGAGCTCCTGTTGCTTCTTTATAATTTGACTGTTGATTTTTTATACGTCTTTGAATATTCTCATTGGATGCTTGAGTTGATTCAATCTTTTTGATGGCTTGAGTCTCATAATAGTTATTGAGTACTTTTTCGTAGTCATCTTTAATTTCATCAAAATCAAGGTAAACGGCTTGACAATAATATTGAACGAAGAATTTTAAATATGACAAATCATGACGAAAATAGTCCAAATCGCCATCTTCGATAGCTTTGATGTGGACTGGTGAGAGTTTCGTTTTGTCATGAATATCTTCTATACTATAACCAAGTTCGAGACGCCTTTGTTTTAGTATTTCACCGATTGTTTTCATGGGTCACCTCTAACTATATATAATTAACAAAAAACTTATAAGCCATGTTCTGTCCTTTGTAACAAAGGGGTAATCATCTATCTACACAAAGTGTTTTTTCCTTGTTTGAATTAACTTAGAAAAATTCCCCTACCAATTTTGGGTTTCTCGCTTGTGGGGTTTACCCGTTCCACTTATATATTTCTATATAACTACGTCTCTGTGGCACTTTACGTCCTTAACCATAGTGAAACACCTTAGGTTAAGGGTTCGCCGTCATCCTTAGATGCCTTAACTTATTTTTTCGTTAAGCACAATCACTACCATCATCTCAGATGGTGCGAGCATGGACTTTCCTCTACAAGGCAAGCTTGCAGCGATTACCAAGTTTTATTGTTGATTATTATCTTTATTTAGTACAATCTCTTCAAGACGAGCAACGCGTCGAATAATATCTAATGTGGATGGTTGAGTTGTCCCTAAAGCTGCTTCATTAGAAGCAATTTTTGCTTTTAAATGTTGATTTTCTTGAGAAAGTTCAGAAATAATATTCTCATAATGCTTCACTAAACCATTTAAACGGTTCATCTCATTGTCATAGGTTTCATAATCTGACATGACATCATCTAAAAAACTGTCGACTTCATAGGAACTATAGCCTTTAAAGTCTACTGGGAACACTTTATTTTCAATTTCATCTAAATTAAGTTTTAACTTTTCCATGTCGCCTCTTCTATTCTGTACCATTAGTATAATACCAAAAATCGTATCATTTTCCAAGTACATTCGTTTATTGGCAGACAATGACATAGTATAGTATTAAAAGCTTAAAATTGATATAATAGGTTAGGTGATAAATATGATTGGCTATCCTAATGGAAAGAAATCAAAAGTGAATAAGGACAAACTGATTAATAAAGGTAATCTTGGTCAATCACTCGAAGATGACTTAAATAGAACTAACCAATTTTATGCAGCTCATCAGATTGCTTTGGTTTATAAGAAACCAACCCCTATTACAGTGGTTGAGGTTGATTACCCAAAACGTTCTGCGGCTAAAATCACCAAAGCTTTTTATCAACTCCCATCGACCACTGATTACAATGGTGTCTATAATGGGAGATATATTGATTTTGAAGCGAAACAAACCAAGAATAAAACGAGGATTCCCCTTTCGATGATACATCAGCATCAATTTGATCATCTGGATGCCGTGCTGTTTCATGGAGGGTTTAGTTTTCTGATTATTCGTTTTACCTCTCATCAAGAGACTTATTTAGTTGATTACTCGGTATTAAAGGAATTCCTTAAAAAAACTTCTCTTAAATCCATTCCATATGATTGGATTGCTGAGAATGGACATTTAATACCTTATTCGTATTTAAAACCTTGTGATTATATAGAGGTTTTAAGACACTTACTATAAAGGAGATTAGATTATGACAAAACCTAAAAAAAGAAAGTTGTATATTGTCCGTAAGACACTCGCAACTATATTATTAACGGTCTTAGTCGTATCAATGATAGTGGCAGGTTTTGCGCTAAACATGGTCAAAGGAATGATTGCCGAAAGACCAGAACTTGATATCGCTCGACTCGAGACCCCTGAATCTACACTTGTGTATGATGCCAACGGTGAATTATTCGCGGAGATTGGATTAAAACTAAGCGATAATATTACCTATGATGATTTACCTAATGTCGTAGTTGATGCATTTGTGTCCATTGAAGATGCGAAATTCTTTGAACATGAAGGCTTTGACTTAGCTCGTTTTACAAATGAATCACTACAGACAGTAAGACGTTTCCTTAGCGGAGGAAGTTTCGGGGCTGGTGCTTCGACTATCACGATGCAAATTATTAAGAACTCAATCTTTTCTGATGATGACAATTTAGCTCCAGGAACAGTTGATCGTAAAGCTCAAGAAATCTCTCTAGCGATGGATCTAGAGGAAATTACGACCAAGGAACAAATTCTAGAGTATTATTTGAATAAGATTAACTTTGGAGTTCCTAAATCAAGAGGGATTGCTAAAGCGGCCTTATATTACTTTAATAAAGAAGTGGGAGAATTAAACCTTAGTGAAGCTGCTTATTTGGCTGGTGTCATTAATGAACCGACCAATTTAAATGCTTATAACCATCTACAGGCTGGAACTGATCGCCGTAATGTCGTCTTGGATTTAATGCTTCGTCATGGTTACATTACCCAAGAAGAGCGTGACTTGGCTGTTTCAATTAAATTAGAGAATCAGCTTTGGGGCGATGATAAATACTATGGCGATATTCAACCCCATTCAGAATACTTAGATGTTGTAATTGATGAGATGCAAGAAGTCTATGGTATCGATCCTTACTTACAAGGCATGAAGATTTATACGGCTCTTAACCCTTCTCAACAAACTCTTATTGAATCCATTGAGGATAACAATTACGACTATTTCTATAATGAAAAAATCGATGCGGCTTATGTCACATTAAATAATAGAACAGGTGAAATCATTGCGATTGGTGGTGGACGCAAGTTCCCAGAACAAGATAGAGTACAACGAGCCTTTAATAATGCGTCGTCACTCACTAGACAACCTGGTTCTGTTTTAAAACCAATTCTACCTTACTCACTTTCGTTTGAATATCTTGGATATTCAACTAAACATGTTATTGAGGATGGACCTTATGCCTATATTGGTAGTCCAGTATTTGTTCATAATGCTAATGGTCAGTTCACTGGTGATATTACGTTAGAAGATTCAGTGATTCGTTCCTTAAATATACCAGCTTTAAAAACGATGGACGCTCTATTATCTGGCGATGGTATTGGATATGAGCGTGTGACCAATTATCTAACGAGTTTAGGATTTGATCCCCAAACAGCTCAAAATGTTAACTCTGCCTATTCAATTGGTGGTGGTCTCTTTACGGTGACACCACTTCAAGTGGCTGGTGCGCATGCAGCTATGATTAATAATGGTCAATATATTAGACCTCATACAATTACTCGTATTGAGATTGAGGGTCGTGACCCAATTTATCCTAACTTTGAACCGGTTCAAGTTATTTCTCCTGAAGCAGCTTATTTGACTGCGACAGTAATGAAGGCGGCGGTTGATGCTCCATTTGGTAGTGGTACGGCTGCTTCAATGAACCAAAGACCTTATCCTGTTTATTCTAAGACGGGTACTTCTGACCATGGAGATGAATTTGAAGCTTATGGTATTAAGGAAGGTACGACTAAGGATGCCTGGCATGCGGCCTCTACCAGCGAATATACCCATGTTGTTTGGAATGGGTTTAAACAATTTATTAATGAGGATGGAACGCCTAACTTTATTGCTGATCCATGGCCTAATGCTCAACAAGTGGCTCATCAAAGTAACTTATTGATTGATAATGCGGCGACCTTCCATGAACCTGTTGCGCTTGAAAGACCAGCGGGAGTGGTTAACATAAGACATGTATTGGCTGTTTATCCATATGTAGCGCCTGTTGAAGGGATGAGTGAAGAATTTATTGCGAATGGATTAATTATTGATAAGTTCTCTCGTTTAGATACCTTAAAAGCGGCTGAACTTGAGACTTTATCTTCACAGAGTGTTGCTCTTGGAACCTTTGATCGCTCTGGTTTAGAGATTAATGTTCAGATTGCTCCTTATCCAGATGATGATGCTGTTAGCACAGAAGATAGAACAAAGGTAATGACAGCAACAAACTCATTGGGTCAAACCATGACTCGTACTGGTAAACAACTTTTCCATCCTTCTTGGATGTTTGGTGAGATTAATTATGGTACTGAAATTACATTAAATGGGAATGTGATTGAAACACTCATTGATTCAAATAATGAGCGTACGATTCAAGTGGCGGATGCACGTTCCAATCAAAACTTACAAGTTTGTTCGTTCTATACTTGGAGTAATCGTGAGGAAAGTCGTTCAAATCAAATTTGTGAGACGATTAATACAGGTAACCAAATGGTTGAAATGCCTGACTTTGTTGGAAAACCAGTTTCTGAGGCTGAAGCTTGGATTAGAGAGAATACTTCAGCGGGTATTACCCGTAGAGCGATTACACCTAACTCTCGAGATCAACTAGGCATGATTCAATCAATTTCACCTAACTATGCTAACCAAGAAGTAAGTCAGAGCACTCTTGATAGAGCTAACTTCACTATAACTTATTATGATGGTGAGGTTGTCAATCTACAGTCCTATGTAGGTCGAAGTGTTCGTGTCCTACAGAATGACTTAGGACGATTGTTCACTCTATCTGGTCCGACTGATAATCCAAATGCTCGTATCACCTCGATTCTAGCAGATGGACAAGCGATTAATAGCTTTAACATTAGTGATGTTTCAACTATTACCTTTACGGTTGAACAATCACAGCCAGAGCCTGATCCAGAACCAGATCCTGGTAATGGGAATGGCAACTAACAAATCATGAAATAAAGAAAAAGAGCTTCCCGTAAATTGGGAGGCTCTTTTTTAATCTCTTCGTAATGCTTCAATTGGACTAAGATTAGATGCTTTAATGGCTGGTAATAACCCAAATATCAATCCGATAAACATTGAGAAGAAGACTGAGATAATTATGATTGGAATGGAGATGGCGGTTGGCATATCTGTAAATTCTGAGATAACTTTGGATAAGCCGATTCCTGCTAACACGCCAATTAATCCACCAATTAAGGTTAGGACTGCTGCTTCTGTTAAGAATTGACTTAAGATATGAGACTTTCTTGCGCCGATGGCTTTTTTAAGTCCAATCTCTTTTGTTCTTTCTGTGACAGAGACTAACATAATGTTCATAACGCCTATTCCACCGACTAGTAGCGATATACTGGCGATCCAGACTAATTGTCTGTTGGTTGATGTGGATAACTCTTGAAGTCTTCTCGCTTGTTCTAAGAGGTCTTCTGATTTGTACTTTATGTCTGATTCTTCTTTAACCGTTAAGGTATTATTGAGTAGTTCTTCTGCTCTTTTACCTGCTGTTGGCATATCATCGGTTTGTTTGGCTTGTATAATTAGGGATTGTGGTTCATCAAATTTATATATAATTGGCCAAGTCTTTAGTGGTATAAAAACATTGCCACTTTGATTTTGATGATACATTTGATAATCTGCGAAACTATTGATGGTTGGTTTAAATTGCGAATTTAATTTTGTGACTCCTACGATTGTGAAGGGTTCACTACCTATCATTAATTTCTTACCAATTGCACTTTCACTTGAGAACAAACTATTAGCGGCGACATCATCTATGATGGCGACCTTACTAAAGTCTTTATATTCCTTTTCACTAAAATAGGTCCCTTCTTTGATTCCATAATTAGTGACAGAGAAGTAGTCTTCATCGACTCCTAACACTTGTCCACTAAACATAGTTTTTAAGTATGAGACATTATCACTATAGTTTCGACTTTGGTAAATAGAAGCTTGTTTAACTTCTGGAATTAATTCGATATCTGATTTTGTCTTTTCACTGATGAGTGGGACACCTTCTAGTTTCTCACCCCATTGAGGATCATATTGATAATCCCCTTGATTGAGTTGAACTTTAACGGTATTGTTTCCAGCACCAATGAGGTTTTGTTTAATCTGATCACTAGTGCCTTGGATGGTTGAGACGATGGCGATGATGGCCGCAATCCCAATAATGATTCCTAACATGGTTAATAAAGATCTTAATTTATGTGTCCAAATACCACTAAATGCAAGTTGAATATTCTCTAACATAGTTCCTCCTTAATAACCGTAAAGCTCTTCGAATGAGCCTTCTTCGACACTGTTACCGACTTTAGCGTTCTTGTCATATGGGAATGCGATCATCTCATCTAAGCTTATTTGATTGTCGAGTATTTCTGTCATTGAACCATATTGAACTCTTCCAAGTCTTACTTCACGCTTAACTAGTTTTCCATCTTCAGCGACTAAGATAAATGGAATATCTTGGTCTGTATTGATGAAGGCGTTCATTAAGTAGATTGTTTCCATATCAAATTCAGTGTCTGTTTGTTGTGGAGTGATTTCTACCCATGAATATTCTTTTAAGTCAGCTGATTTATCTACTTTTAATTTAACTGGATAAACGGATAGATTTGGATCTGGATTATAGAACATCATATTGTTGGTTGAAGGATATTTGGAAATAGAGATGACCTCACCTTCTGAAATACTTTGATTCTCATAGGACATAACACTCATTTTATCGCCTATATTAACTGTTTCTAGATCAAATTCATTAATAGTTGTCTCGATGATAAAACTTCCAGAACTTGAAACTTGTAATAATTGACTTCCACTTGTTTTTGCTTCTTCGATGTCAATGATTGGTCCAACCACACCATCTAGTTTTGAAAGAACAAAATTGTTTTCAATCTCTTGTTTAAGATTGTCTAATTCCATACTTGCTGTTTTGCGATTAAGGTCAGCGTTACGTATTTCACTTTCCTTTTCGTTTTTCATTTTAAGTATTTCTTCAGCCGTATAGGTAATTGTTGGTGGCTCTTCGATAACTGGTGGTAAGAGTGGCTCTTCAAACCCTGGATCATCGATGATTGGATCTTCATCGATTGGCTCATCAACAATTGGTTCACTAGGATTGATGACAATATCAACTAAAGAGAAGGATTGAAATTGATTGAAGAATTTAAAAGTCAGTGACAATAATAATGGTTGTTCTATATCGTTATTGGTGTATTTAACTAATGTAACATACACATTTTCTTCTTCTGATAATTCTTTTATTAGTTCGCTACCAAACTCTAACTCTTCTGAATATAGGACTAAATACGGTTCTTCTTCGGTTCCCACACCACCCAGGAGGTATTTAGGTTTTTCATGTTCAACTGGTTCTTCAGGATCAACCGGTTCTTCAGGATTGGTAGGGAGTTCAGGATCAACAGGATCCTCAGGTTCTGTTGGAAGTTCAGGATCAATTGGCTCCTCATTTAATCTCTTGGTATTGAAGTTAAAGTCATTAAACAACAAAGAAACAATTGGTTTTAGATCCACTTGTTGACCCTTAAAATCAGTAAATACCACCTCTAAATCAAGTTTATTATCCAATGACATTTGAGTATAAGACTGGTTATCATTGCTTAGTGTTGAAGGTTCCTTAATTACAATTGGAACGCCTGCACGATACGAATTAATCTCAGCAAGCTCTTTATTCAACCGTTCTAACTCAAGTTGATATTTCTGAATTTCAAGTTCTTTTTTAACCAAAGAAATTTCAGACAAGGTCGAATCATAAGTTAATAAGATATCCCCCTTCTTAACACTCTGTCCTTCAGTTACTAAGATTTCAGTAATTTCTTGAGTAGAACTTACAAACACCGGTTGTAGTTGATCAGTAATGACAACCCCTTGATACATATTACCCATATCCATCATCGGTGGAGAATAGAGATTCGAAACCGGATAGACCTTTGTTGTTGAAGTAGACTTATTATTAACCAGATAATAAACAGGTACAGCCAATAGTATTAAGACAATTAAGCCAATAATTATTTTCTTTTTCATGCTAACACCTCCGGCTCAGTAGAGATCTCACCATCCAAAATTGTGTAAAGTTTACGAGCTTCACTCGCAACTTCTCTAGCATGAGTGATTAAAACAATCGTAGTTTTTTGATTTTGATTAATCTCTTTAAATAATTCCATAATCGCAACTCCAGAAGCTTGATCTAAAGCTCCCGTAGGCTCATCCGCCAACAAGATACTTGGATTAGTTACCATTGCTCTAGCAATCGCAACACGCTGAGATTGGCCACCTGAAAGTTGATTAGGTTTAAAATGAATACGATCCTCAAGACCAACATTAATTAGTGCTTGTTTCGCTCTCTCAAGACGCTCCTTTTTAGAAACTCCCTGATACAATAATGGAAGCGCAACATTCTCTAATGCACTCATCTTAGGCAATAAATTAAATTGTTGGAAAACAAAACCAATCTTTTTACTACGAAGTGAAGCCATTTTGTTTTCATCCATTTTCGAGATATCTTGACCTTCTAAATAGTACTCACCAGAAGTTGCTGAATCTAAACACCCAATAATATTCATTAAAGTTGTCTTACCACTTCCAGAAGGTCCCATAATTGCCAAGAAATCGCCCTCATTAATATTCAGTGAAACTTTCTTTAAAACTTTAACATCAAGTTTTCCCTGATGATACGTTTTATCAATATTCCTAAGTTCAACAATCATCTAATTGTCCTCCGAAATAACATTCACTTTCATGTTTTCTTCTAATTCTTCATGAGGAAGAATAATATAGTCATCCAGTTCTAAACCAGAAATGATTTGAAGTTCACCCGTTACATCACTCATCTCACCCAATTCGACTGGTTGTTTTTTAGCAACGCCATTTTCTGCTTTATAAACAAAAATGTTTCCTTCTTCATCAAAATTAATGTATTGAGAAAAAATCCAAACCCCTTCTCTTTCTTGAGTTTGTCCTTGGTCAAGTTCAATATAAACGTGTTGTCCTAAAAACAATTCATCCGAATTTTCCAACGAAACATAAAAAGGATAACGAGACGATTGATCCATCTCAGAACTCACATAGCCTTGATTATCCCCTTGGACTGGACTATTCATCTCAATACTTTCAATCATACCGGGATAAACTTTAGACTCATCAATACGAGAACGAATAAACACTTGTTGCCCTTGATTAATCTGATGAAGATTCAATTCATTTACATTTCCCTTCACTCTAAAGTTACCAGTTTGAAGAATCGTAATAAAAGCATTGGATGGATTGGCATAAGGATCAGTCCCATCAGAAGCAATGCTTTGAACTATCCCTTCTAACCCAGCAACTACATTGGCATTAGAAAGAGATTCATTTAAACGATTTAACTCGACTTGTTTGGCACCAATGTTGTAATTAGTTTCATTAATTGAAGCCTCCAAGGTTTGAATTTCAATCGTATAAGAGAGTTGTTGAGAAGCAGGTGCCTTAGCACGCTCATTCACTAAATTAGTAATTTGATTTTGAGAGTTGATATTCTCATTGTTCATCCGCTCTATTTCTAACTGAGCTTTTTGAACCTCAAGACTCATCGCATCCGTATCATAATTAAACAAGACAGTATCTTCCTTAACTTCATCTCCTTCTTTAACAAAGACTTCTTTGACTACTTTGTTTTGATCCTTTTGAATTTCCTTAGTTTGTTGCGCCACAACTAAACCACTAAAAGAATTCGAGCGATTAACACTCGCATTCATCAAAGATGAAATCTGTCTAGCATCAAACTGTGAAGCAGAACCAGGATTAACAGTACAAGCACTAACTAACATTAATACTAAGAACAAACAGACTTTAGAAACATTTTTCATAAGCTTCCTCCATAAAAAAAAGACTATCTTAATATGGATAAAGTATAGTCTTATTTTAGTTTAAAGTCATTACTTATTCGGATTTGTGACTAATCTGTCATTATGCTTATAATAATAACAAAATGAAGTAAACGGGCAGCGATGACAATCTGGATTTTGACTCTTACAATGATAACGACCAAAGAAAATCAATAAATGATGAAGTTTATTCCACTTCTGTTTATCAAACTTTCTCATTAGTTTCTGTTCAACTTTTAAAACATTATCATTTTGAAAAGCGAGTCGTAATCGTTTAGAAACACGCTCAACATGAGTATCCACCGCAATAGCAGGAACATTAAAACATACACTTAAAATGACATTCGCACTTTTACGACCTATTCCACTCAATGACATTAGCTCAGCTCGTGTTTTAGGAATTTCTCCATTAAAGAACTCAATTACCTCATTCGCAAAATTGACCATAGCCTTGGCCTTATTGCGATAAAGACCCAATGTTCTAATATAGGGCTCTACCTCTTGAGGCGTCACGCCACTTAATGTATAAACATCAGGGAAACGATCAAATAATTTAGGCGTCACCTTATTAACAGCAATATCCGTCGTTTGAGCACTGAGCATCACCGCAATACTCAACTCATAAGGATTGCGATGCACTAATTCACACTCAGCATAAGGATATAGGCGTAATAAGTGATCAAAGATTTCATCACTAGTCATTCTTTGAAGACTCATTTAATGCCACCTTTTCTACATAACTCATCGATAATTTAGACTGAATCATCGCCTGTCTAAGGGCATAGATAATCTTATCAGGCTCCACTTTGTTTTGAAGCTGAGTTAGAACTAATAACTCTTGTTGAGATAATAAACGCCCAAAACTATCTTCAAATAAATGTAATAATTCTTTCTTATCGGTTTGATCCTCAAATTCTTTATTAAACACCCCATCAATATTAAACACAATTTTACGCTTATAAGACCGAATCTTTAAATATTGCTTCTCTATTAATACTTGAAGATCCTTATCAACCTGCTTAAAACTGCGATTAAGATGTTGTTGTAACGATTCATGGGTTATATCTTCATTCAGTTGGTTTTGAGCATCAATCACCATCAGAATTAATAATTGATCAGCATTGATATCTAGACGATTAAAATTCGTCAATAACCAATCACGACGATTAAAGTGCAATTCTTTAAACCACATACTACTCACTCTCTCTTTCAAAAATTAATTCCAGGGATTCTGTATCAAACCATTTCTCACTGGTTTCATCTTTAATGACATAGATAATTTCATCTAAAGCATATCCATACTTAACATTATCTGATTGTGCCAACAAAGAAACAGGAATCGATTCTTTAGGCATCGAATCAACTTCACTCCCACTAGAATCTAAAACAATCAACTCATTATCAAGCTCAACAATAACATAGCGATCTTTGTAATTAAATTCATTCACAAAAACAGCTTCTTGATGGTAATTAGAAACAAGTTGATCTAAATAATGTTGATGCGCTCGATTTGGAGCAATTAAAAAATAATAGACATTATATCCAATAATTAAAACGATCAATAAGATAAAGCCAATATTTTTTAACGTATTTTTAATATCTATCTTAGCCATTTATGTAAAAATAACATGCACGCATTCGCGCTAGATCGAGAGGCCAAAGGTAAATATTTCTCAAAATCAACATGACTCTTAGTCGAATGAACAATATCTGATAATGAGCGAATAACAATAAAACTAACATCCTTCATTGAACAGACATGAGCAATGGCACATGCCTCCATCTCTACACATATCGCAAATGGAAAACGCTCAACAATAGAATCTAATTGTTCTTTCTCAGAAACAAACTGATCACCTGACACAATTTGACCAATCCAATTTCTAATTTTTAGCTCATCCAAAGCTGCCTTCATCTTGGTCACATTATCAGGATCTGCGCTATAATCAAAATTATCTAATCCTTCAAGTGGATCATTGTAATAAAAAATCAAATCATGATATCTGAAACTATTCCCAATCACAATATCGCCGACTTGTTGGCCAGGTTGTAAACCACCCGCAGAACCAATATTAATCACTAATTCAATATCATATCGAGCTAACAAAGATGTGGTCGTGTAAGCCGCCTCAACCTTACCGATACCACTCTTAATAACTACAATATCCAATCCTTGGTGTTTGGCTAAATAGTGAAAAGGTTTCTCATCATTAATAAATTCTACCTCATCCAGTAAATCTAATAATGCTTCAACTTCTTTGTCCATTGCTCCAATAATCGCTATCATAGTGCCTCCTTTTTCGTCATCACCAAGACTTTCTCTTGATCTTGATCAATTGATGTTTCAATTTGTTTAAAACCCGCTAGATGTAATAACTCAACAATCAGCTCGACTTGATAAACTCGCTGAAGTATATTTTGTTTTATTGTATCATCGTTAATATAAAAAATAAATTGATGACTGATGTAATCTTGTTCACTTATGATAGACCATTGATATTGATACTCACCCATATTGGCTTCTTCAATAAAAGGTTCTTTAAATTCTTGAAGTCGATTAATCGTATGCATGTCAAAAATAAAGTGTCCACCCACATTTAAACTCGAATAAACCTCTTTAAAAAACTTCTCAACACGCTCTTTGTCAATTAAGTAATTAAGTGAGTCCCCAACACAAATGACTGTATTAAGCTCTTTAAATTGACTTAGATCCAACATGTCACCCTGTATTAAATCAGTTGCGCCCTTCTTTTGAGCCAACTCTAACATCTGTGAATCTAAATCCAGACCCATAGCTTGAAAGTCTTTTTGAATCTCAATCAATAAGTCACCAGATCCACAAGCACATTCCAAAAGTGGTTCTTTTAAAAAAGGTTTAAGCGTTTGATAAAATGTTTTAGAGAACTGTGGATCCGCTAAAATTTCATCATAAACGAGCGAGAGATTCATGACTCACTAAGGTGTCTTTCCATAGTTTTTCTAACTGATATAGTTGGCGTTCTTCCTCTAAAAATAAATGAATAATAATATGACCTGCATCTACCAGCATCCAACCAGATTTGTCGGAGCGATCTAAAGGACGATAATTAATCCCATTTTGATCTAAATACTCAAGTAAATATTCTGCTGTCGCCCCTAAAAGACGCGCATTACTAAAATGAGTAACAATCATATAATCCATATACGGAGTGACCTGTCTCATATCCAATACCTTGATATCCTGGCCTTGTTTTTCATCAATAAAATTAACTAGTTTTTGAATTTCGTTCATTCTGCTTCCTTTCAAAATATTCTCGAGCTATTTTACGGCACAACTCAAACCCTTTATCTAAATCTTGTTTCGCTAACTCAATTATTTGTTGGTTATGTTCACCCTTTCGATGTGGCTCACATTTATCCGCAATATATAAAATTTGAGAGTACACTTTCTCATCATCACCCAAAGTATGATGATAAAGTGCATCAAAGAATTCTTGACTTTGGACATGCATCAATTGTTGATGTAACTTAGCCGAGACAAACCCGTGCCATACAGGTTGGGCAATCTTTAATTCCTCTTCATTAAGAACTTGTCCCATTTCCTCATAATCCATTTGTTTATATAAATCATGAGCAATCCCTAAGCCATAAGCCATTTTACCATCTAAATTATGTGTTTCTGCCAACTCCCTGGATAGGGTTGCGACTCGTTGACAGTGTTGAACCAATGAGTCTTTAAGATGGGTCATTAATCGATCATAGGCATAATAGCCATTAAGCGCAATCTGTTCTAAAATCTTAGGACAAGTCTTAAAGCTTTTGTTTTGTCGAATTAGGGTTGAACTAACATCAATTTCTTTGGCATCAATCTTTATATGTTCTAAATCAATCACTTGATCATAGCCACCTCGAGGATAAATCAACAGTGTTACTTCACTGAGGATTTGTTGGTACTCAAACCATTTAGTAAACTGTTGCCCTTGATCTGTCCCAATTAAATAATAAAACTGATAATTAGGATAGCGATTCTTTAAAGCTTTAATCGTAGTGATTGTGTAGTTTGGGACTGGTAAATCTTTTTCAATTAAACAAGATTTTAACGAGTCCTCTTTCTCAATCATCCATTCAATAAATTGTGCACGTACATCAAAATCTAGGCTTTCATCATTTTTAAGCGGAGCTTGATTGGCCAAGATAAACCAGCCTTCATCCGCACCAACTTGTTGGATGGCCTGTTTTAATATATATTTATGCCCAGCATGAATCGGATTAAATGAGCCTCCCAATAACACAATTTTTTTATGGTAAATCATATATTCTCGCCTTGGATGGTTTATAAAAAATAAGGGTTCTGCCTATTTTAAAGACGAACTCACAGTGACAGCGACTCAAAATATCTAACATCGCCTCCTCAGCTGTGACCGATGTATTTTGAAGTAAACTGACCTTAACAAGTTCATGAGCTTTAAGTGCTTGATTAAGCGTAATAAAAGAATTATTACTTAAACCATCCTTCCCAATTTGAAGAATTGGTTTCAAATCATGCGCTTCTTTTTTAAGGTATTTCTTTTGTTTGCTAGTTAACATTATAATAGTGCCTTTCTAGTATTAATCATAACACTTTCTTTAAAATGAGACTCAATCTTAACCTGTGAATTATGCACCGTAATAAAACCAAGGTGATAAATTAATATATCGGTTGTTGGATGATTCAGATGAACTTTCTTTGTTATCATAGAATCAGTTTGTAATTCATCAAATTTTTCACTCATTCGATCAAATTGTTCAATAACTTGAGATGTCTTGGTTCGATGAAGCTTAAGCGAATCAGGTAAATAACATGTGATGGAATATTTATCGGCATAAGAGAAATTAAAATAACCAAATCCATCAATAATTAAACTTTGATTTCCCTTTAATTGTAAAGTAATCGGTTTAATTTTCTTTTGAGACAGTGATTTAACTTTCTTAGGCGATAACTTCTCCAATAATCCCTCTTGAATCGAAATCCCTGCGCTATCATACAGATTTTCAATCTCACTATCGACTAAGACTAAATCTAGGGTTGTTCCAGGTAAAGCCGAAACACTCAGTTGTTTCTGATTGGATAGTTCATTAATAACACTGGACTTACCAACATTAGTGTTACCAAAGAAAACAACCTTATCTTTGTTGGTCTCTTGTTTAAGTTGATTGAGACGTTCAATATTAAATTCCTTGTTTATTTTCCCAAATTTTCCAGTCACTAAAACATCAACAATATTTAAATAGCTGTCTTTAATAAATGGCATTAATGCTTCTTTAATCTTTGTGACTGACATTGTTTGAGGCAGTAGCTCTCGTTTGGTTACCATTAAGACAACTGGCTCATCTCTTAACCAACGATGCAACGAATTAATTTGTGATTCTTCAAGATGAAACAAATCAATGACCCATACATAGAGCGCATCTAACTGTGATATTTTTTGTAAGGTTTCATAAGGATCCACTTTAAATACATTAACTTTACTTAAATCACCATAATGTCTTAGACGAAAACAGGACTCACAATAATCATTGTCCATCTTTTGGGTATACCCCCCTAGCGTTTTGTTATTTGTTTGAAGTGGATAGCCACATCCATGACATTTTTTATCCATAATCAATCATCCTTTCTTGCATCATCCTTGAATGAACTTAAACTTTCCCATACAATAATAAACATGGAAAAAATAAACTTTGAAGCAGTCACACTCAGTATAGATGGTGTGCTGTATGACTTAAATACTTATAAACAACAAATTTATGCCAAGATTATGGAAAAACATGGTTTAGAAGTTCATCCATTTTTCTTTGAATTGTTACTCGATGGAGGCTATCAACAAATTGAAAGAGCCTATATTCATTATAACCAATATCGCCCAATTCGATTAGAAATGGAAGAAGCTTATAAGAAACAATTCGAATTTGATTTAGAGAACCAAAATCTTAAACCCCATCCTGAAAGCATTGAATTTGTTAAGTGGCTATTGAGTATTGATGTAAAAATTGGTTTAGTCTCAAGCTACTCTAAACATCAAGCTCAAGAATTAATTACTCAATACCCTCTTGATTTATCCAACTACTTATTAGTTGCTGGTAATGAAGTATTAGAAGGTAAACCAGAGAAGGACATTTATTCAAAGATGGCCAAGAAACTTAAGGTAGACCCTCACTACACACTTGCTATAGAAGCCAGTGTTAATGGAGTGATGGGCGCCTATTTAGCTAATATGATTAGCGCCTATGTTGAGATACATAAGCTAAGGGTTGAAAAAGCTCAGAAATTCTCTAATTATCAATGTGTTAATTTAGAAAGAGCTAAAGCCTTAATCTAAATCAAAAGCAACCTGTTCGACTTTAGGGGATGGGTTGTTTTTTTGTGGCGCGACCTCAATTGAGGCACATTCGAGCTCTTTAACAATAAAATCATCCTTACTAAATTGTTTTGAGAATGTCTTGGTGGAATCCATTAAAGTAACATCCTTAAAAGCAACACTAGGTGCATCCGTCGTATAAAGTCCTAATAAATCATTTAAATTGCCAGAAGCCATTTGTTTCAAATAATTCGGGTTTGATTTAACTCGCTTAGCCACCAAGACGCCCTTGGCAGGTCTAGATGATACACCAAAGTCATTTGATTTAATCCGTTTGCTTTGACCATCTTGAGTTAAAAATACGAGCTCAGTATGACCATTATGAATGAGTGCATCCACAATTTGATCATCTTTAGATAGATTCATCGCTTTCACACCAGCTGCATTTAAACCAAGCACAGAAATCTGTTCGATTGGGTATTTAACTAAGAAACCCTGTTGACTTAATAAGCTAATTTCTTGGGCATTAACTGATGTTAGCATTGCGCCAACAAGCTTGTCACCTTTAGATAATCGTATGGCACGATAGAGACGATTGGTCCGAACAATTTCAAATTCATTAATTGGAGTTTGTTTAATCTTTCCATCTTTTGTCACTAGCGTAATCGTTGAAGCTGTTTCAAACGATTTGATTACTACTGCCCCAACAATTTTATCTTGTACTGCATTACTAAAGAATGAACTAAAATGAGTTCCAACATCTTTCCAACGTGATTCATTAATATCATGAACACGAATAACGAAGTATTGACCAGACTCAGTAAAGCCTAGGACATTGTAGAGATTCATGACATTTCTTTGACCAATTAAGGTATCCCCTGCTTTAATACTGGAGAAATATTGATCAGAAGCGCCATATGAGCGAAGATTTGATTTCTTTAAATAACCATCATTAGAAATTGATACATAGACTTCTTCTTCAGCAATCAAGGCCTCTTTATCGATGACAATCTCAGCCACATCTTTAACAACCTGTGTTTTACGTGGGAAAGTAAAGTGTTCATCCAATTGTTTAAATTCTTTAACCACTTCACTAATTAGAATATGATGATTACTTAATACTAATTGTAAGAAATCAATTTCATTAAGCAATAACGCAAATTCTTCTTTTAATTCAACAATATCTGTATTGGATAATCGATAAAGTTGTAGCGTAACAATCGCTTCAGCTTGTGCTTCAGTAAAATCAAATCGAGCAATCAGATTTTCTTTACTATCTTTTTTGTTTTGTGAAGCTCGAATAATCGCAATCACTTCATCTAAATGAGAAATTGCCTTAATTAATCCTTCTAAAATAGTAATTCGTTTCTCTTTCTTAGCCAATTGATATTGAGTTTTCTTTTTAAAGACTTCAACTCTAAATGTTAAATAAGCGTCTAGGATTTCTACTAACCCTAATAATTGTGGACGATTATCAACAATCACATACATATTTGGATTGTAATAAGATTGAAGTTCTGTTTCTTTATATAAAATATTTAAAATGTTTTGAGCATCCACATCTGGTTTAATATCAATCACTACTTTTAACCCAGTTCGATCTGACTCATCTCTTACTTCTAAAATATCATCGATGTTTTGATTGATTCGAACATCGTTAATACGCTTAACAAGATCAGATTTCTTAATACCATAACTAATTTCACTGACTACTAATTGAGTCACTTTTTTAGCAGGTACAATATCCACTTTACAGCGCATAACAAAACGACCTTTACCATGACGCATAAAGTTTTCAATGTCTTTTTGACCTTCAATCAATCCACCTGTCGCAAAATCAGGTCCTGGAATAATTTCGACAATCTCTTGGAAACTACATTGCGGATTATTTAATCGATAGATACAGGCTTTTAAAACTTCATTAAAATTAAAGGACGGAATCTCTGTCGCATACCCAATCGCAATACCCATCGAACCATTAACTAAGATATTACAAAATGAAGATGGGAGCACTAAAGGTTCTAATTGAGTGTCCGAATAGTTTAATGTAAAATCAACGGTTTCTTGATCAATATCAGATAATAAATAATCTGCGATCGGTGATAAGCGACTTTCTGTATAACGCATGGCCGCTGCACTATCTCCATCAATAGATCCGTTATTTCCTTGCATATCGATTAAAGGAACACCCATTTTCCAATCTTGTGACATATTGACCATTGCCTCATAGACTGAACCATCTCCATGTGGGTGATAATTACCAATCACATTCCCAACTGTCTTGGCTGATTTACGATAAGCTTTTGAAGCCGTATTGCCATCTTCAAACATGGCATATAAGATACGTCTTTGGACTGGTTTTAGACCATCTCTAACATCTGGTAAAGCACGACTTTGAATCACTAGTTTTGAATAACGGGCAAACCCATCTTCCATTAATTGAACTAGGGAAGTTGAGATTGGTTGTGTTTCAACGATTTGTTTAACTTTTTTAGCCATTATTCAATTCCATCAAAATCAACATGTTCATTGATCCAGTCCCTTCTACTATCTGCGTTATCGCCCATTAGAATATTGATTGTTTTCGATGCTAAATGGGCATCTTCTATCGATACTTGATATAAAACACGAGTTTCAGGATTCATGGTTGTCTCCCATAATTGAGAGGCATTCATCTCCCCTAATCCCTTAAAGCGCTGTATTTCATAATTCTTCATTGATTCTCTTAATTCTTGTAACTGTGCTTCACCATAGACATAATGTTCTTGTGATTTGTTATAAATTTTATAAAGTGGTGGTTGAGCCAGATATACTTTACCAGCATCAATTAAACCACGCATAAAACGATAAAAGAAAGTTAATAATAAGATTTGAATATGCGCACCATCCGTATCAGCATCGGTCATAATGATTACTTTCGCATAATTAGAATCATCCGCTTCAAACTCTGGACCAACACCAGCTCCAATACAGTGAATGAGTGTATTTAATTCTTGATTATTATGTAGCCGCTCTAAGTTAGCACGCTCAACATTAAGTACTTTACCTCGCAATGGTAAAATCGCTTGAAAGCGGGAATCTCTACCTTGTTTGGCACTTCCTCCAGCTGAGTCCCCCTCAACTAAGAACAACTCATTTTTCTTGGTATTTTTAGTTTGAGCATTCGCAAGCTTTCCAGATAATTCTGCTTCTTGTTTTCGTCCTTTTTTACCTTGACGAGCTTGTTCACGCGCTTTACGAGCCGATTCTCTGGCGGCAGCCGCTTTTTGAATCTTCTTAATAATTGAGATAGAAAAATCTCGATTCTCTGCCAAGTAATAGGTTAATTGTTCAGAGACAATGGACTCAACTACACTTCTAGCAATTGGTGTACCAAGTTTTCCTTTGGTTTGACCTTCAAACTCTAATAAGTTTTCTGGAATCGATAAAGAGACTAACATGGTTAAACCTTCTCGTACATCATTCCCTTCAAAATTCTTATCTTTATCTTTTAAGAGCCCGTTCTTTCTAGCAAACTCATTCACTACCTTTGTGAGGGCGGATTTAAGACCCACTTCATGGGATCCCCCTTCTTTGGTACGAACCAAGTTAACATATGAATAAACGGCTTCATTGTAATCATCTGTATATTGTAAAGCCACATCAACAAGAATATTATTTTGTTCATCATGAATTAATATTGGTTTTCCAATCTTCATATGATCTTCCGTTAGATAACTAATGAAACTCTTAATACCATCTTCATATAAATATTGTTCATGAGTGTCAGTACGTTGATCATGTAGTTTAAAGGTGATACCCGCTAGTAAAAAAGCGGATTCCATCATCCGTTGTTTGATATATGAAACAGAATAGTCGACTTTCTCAAAAATTTCTCTATCGGCTAAGAAACGTACTTTTGTTCCTGTTTTATTTGTTTTACCAATCTTTTTTAATGGACCGACTTTTGATCCACCTTTTTCAAATCGAATTTGATATTCATATCCATCTTTATAGGAGGTCACTTCAACAAACTCGCTGAGCGCATTGACCACTGATGCACCAACCCCATGGAGTCCACCTGATGTTTTATATCCACCTGATTCTGAGAATTTTCCTCCAGCATGAAGGACTGTGTATATGACTTCAATTGCTGATTTACCAGAACTATGTTTATCAACTGGAACACCACGACCGGTATCAATTATTTCGATGGTATTGTCTTTTTCAATTGTGACACTGATTTCTTTACCAAATCCATTGATCGATTCATCGATGGCATTATCTAAGATTTCCCATACTAAGTGGTGTAATCCTCTCACATCGGTTGAACCGATATACATCCCAGGACGTTTTCGAACAGCTTGTAGCCCTTCAAGGATTTGTATCGAAGAACCGTCGTAATTTTTTTGACTCAAATTGTCACCTCTTTCCTGCTTAATTATACTTTAAAGAGCACTTAAAATAAAGGCACCTTTAATTCTAAACTGTGCCAAATTATGATATTATCATTTGTGAAGGAGTATATTGTATGAACTTAATCTGGACTTTATTCGCTGCTTTAGGTGGTTATTTATTTGGGAGTGTTCCCTTTGCGTTAGTCATCGGAGAATTATTTTATAAAACAGACATTCGTCATCATGGCTCAGGTAATCTAGGTGCATCTAATGCTGGTCGTGTCTTAGGAAAGGCCGCTGGTGTTAGTGTAACGGTGCTTGATGTCTTAAAAGCTTTCTTAGCTATGACTTTATTTCATTTTATTCAAGATGATCAGCTTGTGACTTTAACAGCAGGATTTTTTGCGACAATTGGTCATGCTTTCCCACTATTTGCCGGGTTTAAAGGAGGCAAGTCGGTCGCAACCTATTATGGTTTCTTATTAGGCGTTTGTGTCTATCTAATTCAAAATGGTTGGCCATTTGTGATTGGTATTGTCATTTATTTCTCATTACTTAAGATGTTTAAGATGTCCTCATTAGGCTCTATGGTCTCTACACTTGTTTCAGCATTAAGTAGTCTCTTCTTTGTGAATGGTCAATATTGGATTACTATAGCCTTAGTCTTAGTATCTCTCTTTATTATCTATCGTCATAAATCAAATATTGAGCGTATTCTCAATAAAACTGAATCAAAAATCACTTGGATGTAGAAAACACTTGCAATTTGGTGTGAGATTTGTATAATATACTCATTGCGATGAAAAGAAGTAGTAAATCTTCCTCTTCATTAAAGAGACTTGATGGTTGGTGGAAATCAAGATGAATGAAGGTTGAACGTGTCTTTGAGCTTCTAGGTCGAAAGTTGAGGCCTAGACGTATCTCTACGTTATCGAGTTGAGGTCACAATTGTGACAAACTAAGGTGGTACCACGTCATTTCGTCCTTTTTAAGGACTTTTTTATTTTCGGCGTCCTTTATCATCTTTTTTTTATTTTCTGGAGGTTTTATGAATATTGATTTTACAAAAATAGCAGAGTATATCCCCTACTTACTAAATGGGATATGGACAACCTTAGGCTTAGCCTTAATCGCTAGTATCGGTGGTTTATTGCTTGGTTTAATTTACGCATTGATCATGAAACAAGATAACTTTGCTTCTAAGATCATCAAACAAATCGTCGACATTTTTAGGGGAACCCCTGTTTTGTTTCAGTTATCCTTTCTACATTTAGCCCTACCACAAGTCATTCCGGCTCTAACCTTTACGCCTTGGGTCTCTGCCTCAATTATCTTTATTCTTAATTCGGCAGCCTATATGTCAGAAATTATCAGAAATGGAATCGAACAGATTTCCAAAGGACAAATTGAAGCCGCCCATTGTTTAGGGTTAAGTTCACAAGATATCACTAAAGATATTATTATCCCTCAAGCATTTGCGAATATCTTACCAGCTTTAATTAATGAGTATATTACACTTATTAAAGAAACATCGATTGTCTCATTTATTGGTCTAACTGATTTAATGCGACGCTCAACCATCATTCAAGGAACGACCTTTCGTTATTTTGAATCATTGATTATTGTTGGTGTTTTATATTATTTCATCAATAAAATCATCAGTTTATTAGGAACTAAATTAGAAAGAAGGTTCAGCTATGATTAAGGTCTCAAACTTAACAAAATCATTTGATAACAAAGAAATCTTAAAAGATGTCAGAATCGATTTTAAAGATAATTTATGCACTTGTATCATCGGTCCTTCAGGTACAGGTAAATCGACGTTGCTTCGCTGTATTTTAGGCTTAGAAAAACCAGATAGTGGTGAAATTAGTGCCAATAACATCAAACTCCAGTTCAAAACTAAAGAACTGTTTCTATATCGACAACAATTAGGCGTTGTGTTTCAAGATTTACATTTATTTAAACATATGAAGATTCTTGAAAATATTACTTACGCGTTAATTAAAACAAAGAAAATGAATCAACAGGATGCAGATTCAAAAGCGTTAAACTTACTGAAATCATTTAATTTAGAAGATCAAGCCCATAAGTATCCTTCTCAATTATCTGGTGGACAACGACAAAGAGTCGCAATCATCCGCTCATTGGCATTAGAACCATCTTTCTTACTGTTGGATGAACCAACTTCTGCCCTAGATGCTGAAACCATTCTTGAACTAGTCGATATGCTTCAAGAAATCAAACAACAGACTGGTCTTATTATCATTACCCACGATATAAACTTCGCTCGAAGAATCGGTGATGAAATTGTGATGATGGATCAAGGTCAAATTGTTGAACATGAAAAGACAAGCCAATTCTTTACCAACCCAAATACAGAAATAGCGAAACGCTATATAGAAAGTCAAATACTATGAAAAAATTATTCTTATTAACCTTACTCTTATTCTTAACTGCCTGTGGTTCTAATCAAAAAGAAACCCTAACCATTGCCACCTCATCTGGTTATCCACCCTATGAAATGGTCGATACCAATGGAGAATTGATCGGCTTTGATATTGATTTAGCCAACCTTATAGGTGAAAAACTCAATAAAGATGTGGTCTTTAAAGATATGAGCTTTGATGGTGTAATCGCCTCTTTATCTGCTAAACAAGCTGATATGGCCATTGCTGGATTATCACCAGATCCAAAACGTGACGCACTCTTTAGCGATTCTTATTATCTTGCTGAAGAATCTCCATTCTATATTGTGACTTTAAATGATTCTGGTATTAATGAGTTAAATGATATTAAAAATAAAGTCGTTGGAGTTCAAATTGGGACCATCCAAGAAACAGCGGTCAATCAATTAAAAGATCAATATCAATTAGAAATTGACGCAAGAGATGCCTACAATGTGATGATTCAAGAAGTCTTATTAGGCCGTATTGATTTCCTTGTGATGGAACCACTAGTAGCAAATCAGTACTTTGAAGAATATCCACAATTAACATTATTTGAATTAAATGAACCAAGCTTAGAAAAGCTAGCAGGTAATGCAATAGCTTTACCTAATGATTCACCGTTATTAGATGAAGTTAATCAAATTATTAGTGAATTAAAAGAAGATGGCTCATTAGATGACTTAATTAAAAAATGGTTCTAATCGAACCATTTTTTGTTAATAGATAATGACCTCTGTATTATGAATACCATCAATTTGTTGTTGCGATAAACCATAGACATCTCTTAAACTAATCAATACCGCAACCTGTCGTTGTTTTGCTAGATCATAATTTGTTCTAGGCTCATAAGCACTAGGAGCCGCAATAACCCCTGCTAAGAGGCTTGATTGAGCCCAGTTAAGCTCACTAGGTTCTACTTGATAATAGCCATTTGAGGCTTGTTTAATACCATAATAGCCTTGTCCAAAAAAGATTGAGTTTAAATATAGTTCTAGAATCTCATCTTTAGAATATTGAGCTTCTAAGTCATACATAATATAGACTTGGATGACTTTTTCGTCTAAGGTCTGTACATGATCAAAATAGAGTAATTTACCAACCTGTTGAGGGATGGTAGAACCTCCTTGAACTAACTCCCCTTGTTGAATATTAGTTGAGACAGCTCTTAAAAATGCCCGCATATCAAAGCCACTTCGATCAAAGAAACGACGATCTTCAGTAGCGACTACAGATTGAATAAAAGTCTCATTGATTTTATCAATCTTTACAAAATCAGGATTAGATTGAATTTCACTCACCAGTTCACTTAGTGGTCTATCCTCTTTAATCTGTTGGTATTGATAAAAACAATAAGAAAGATATAGTCCTACAATCACCAGCAAGACAAGTAGAATTCTAAGAAAGATTTTTAACGTTTTTTTGACCATAGGCTTGCTTCAATTTCTTTTTGAGTCATTGTCCTTAATTGACCAGCATCTAAATTTGTATCAAGTTCTAATTGACCAATACTTAATCGATGCAATTGGATTACTTCATTGTTAATTGAATGAATCATTCGTTTGACCTGATGATATTTACCATCCGTTATTCCTAAAATAATCTGATTATTACCTAGAATCTCAAGACTTTTAGCAGATACAATCCCATCTTCTTTTAAATCTATCTCTTGAGTTAATTGATGGACTTCTTCTTGTAATGGGTATTGTGTTGTAATGAGATAACGCTTAAGAATTTGATTGTGTTTATTGGTTATTTGATGGGCATATTGACCATCATTAGTCAGGATGATTAAACCAGTTGTATCTTTATCTAGTCGACCTACCGAAAACAAATCACTTGGGACAAGGATCTGGATATCATCATAAATGGTTAATTGACTGGACTCATGAGAACTAATTCTGTCCTGAGCTTTATTCATCATAAAATAAACTTTAGATTGATAGAAAAACTGTAATTCATCAATTTCGATGAAATCATTCTCTTTGACATCAAATCGTTCATCTTTCACTAATACATGATTAACTTTTACACCTTGTTGTCGAATGCGTTTCTTTATTTTTGAGCGTGAGTCAATATTGTATTGTGATAAGACTTTATCGAGTCTAGCCATTAGATGTGCTCAATTAAGTAATAGTTTTTCTTACCCTTTTTAACAATACTTAATTTTTGATCAATGGCATTTTCTTTAGAAAGAAGTTGATCAAACTCAGTGACTTTCACTCCATTTAATTCAAGCGCATTTTGGGTAATTAGTTGACGCACTTCGCGTTTGGACTTAATCAGTTGGTTATTCACTAACACATCCGCCAGCAATTCATCTTGAGTAACTTCTATTTTGGTAGCATTAGAAAAAGCCACTTTTAATTGTTCACTATTTAATGCGAAAACATCATTATTAAATAAGGCATCTGTAATCATTAAGGCATTCTCTAATCCCTCTTGTTTATGAATCATTTCAGTTAATTCTTCAGCAAGTGCTTTTTGAGCGATTCGTTTTTCGGGTGCTTTTTGATGCTCATCAAGGATTGATTGAATCTCATCCACTGATTTTAACGAAAGTCGTTTCATAAAATCTTCAATGTCCGCATCAGAAGTATTGATCCAGAATTGATAGAAGGTATACGCATCGGTTAATTGTGGGTTAATCCAAACATTACCACCTTCTGACTTACCAAATTTCGTTCCATCAGATTTAGTAATTAATGGGGAAGTAATGCCATAGACACTGACTTTATCACCATATTTTTTACGAATTAAGTCTGCTCCAGAAATTAGATTACCCCACTGGTCGCTACCTCCAATTTGAACTTGGCAGTTATGGTTCTCTAGTAAATGTAACCAGTCCATCGCTTGAAGAATGGTATAAGAGAATTCAGTATAAGAAATTCCAGTTTCTAAACGGGATGAAATAGTCTCTTTGCTTAACATCGTATTAATACTAAAGTACTTCCCAGTATCTCGTAAATACTCAAGTAAGTTCATTTTTCCTAACCACTCTTTGTTATCTAAAACAGTGACTGGTTCAGATAATAAGCGCTCAATTTGAACTTTAATACTCTTAACATTATGGTCAACCTCTTCAAAAGTTAATAAGGAGCGTTCTGCACTCTTACCTGATGGGTCACCAATCATACCCGTTGCGCCACCAATTAAAGCAATGGGATGATGCCCTTGGTTTTGGTAACGTTTCAATAAGATAAGTTGTTGAAGATGACCAACATGGAGTGAGTCAGCGGTTGGGTCAAATCCACAATAAATGGTCATTGGTTCTTTCATTCGTTCTAATAAAGCTTCTTCATCCATGACATCTTTGACCAAGTTACGCCATTTAAGTTCTTCTAAAAAATTCATTTAAATCTCTCCTTTTGATAATAAAAAAGGCTCTCTAAGGACGCATGACGCGTGGTACCACCTTAGTTTGCCACTCTTGTTTCATTAACGCTGAATCACGTTTTACTTTCATAAAAAGCTCGAAGGTGTATCCATTAGATTAACTCATAACTCGCACCAGCCGTTATGTCTCTGAAAGTTAATATCCAATGCGCTTCTTCTCATCGCTATTATAGTTTAGCACAAAACTTATTGTTTTGTTGATTTTCTTGGGGTATATAAGTATGAGAGTTCAATCTCATGATCAAAGGTATTCTCATTCTTTAACATCTTAGTTAACACACGCATTGCCACGGCACCTAAATCATAGGAAGGGAGTGAGAATGACGAAATTTGTGGACGAACCATTGAATTATACTTCGTATCGATGACACAAATAAGCTCCATTTCATCAGGAATCTTAATGCCATTCTCTGCTGCCGCATTAATTGTTGCGAGTGCTTGAGAGTCACGATAGGCAATGACTAAGTCATAACTATTTTCTTTAAAGTGTTCAGATAAATAAGCATAAGAAGTATGATATTCACTAGGAATCATCATAAAGCCATCAAATTCTTTACCTGCTTCTTCAAAAGCTCTCGTTGCTCCTTTTACCATAAGTTTACAAGCTTGGTTGTTCTTTCTATCTTGAATAATACCAACTTTGTCTAAACCACGGCTTAAGTAATCATTAACGCGCTCATAAACTGCCTGTTCAATATCAACATAGACAGATGTAATTTGTGGCGCAGAGACTTTATGATTAATAACAACCATTGGGATATTATATTCAATCAAATCTTTCGTAATCTTATCATTGAGTTGATCGTTATAAATAACAACACCATCAACTCTAGATTTTATAATTGTTTCCACAATATCTGTGATATCACTGATCCCTTCAGTTGTTGTTTGAAGCATGATATTGTACTTATAAATACGTGCAACGTCCAAAAGACCATTAATAATATTTCCCGTGAAGTTAAAACTTGCTTCAGGAATGACCAAACCAATGGTGGTTGTCTTTTGAAGAGCCAAGCCTTGTGCTAAGGCATTAGGTTTATATCCTAATCGTTCAATTGCTGCCTCCACTCTTTCACGAGTGTCTGCGCGAACAACATCGACTCCATTAATAACTCGTGATACTGTCGCTAACGAGACATTGGCTTCACGAGCAACATCATAAATAGTTACACGTTTCATACTTACTCCTTCTAGAAAAATCCTTTAACTTTTTGTTGTATGGTATCCATAATATCTTTCATTTCATGTTTTAAATGATAGATATATTCTGAAATATCTTGACCTTGATCTAACTTATCAATTTGAGAATGAACTTCATCAAACAAGACACGATAATCAGCCTCGATTAAAGGAAGACTCATTTGTATATCTTCCAATGTTTGAGCCGATAATAGACGCTCTTTGGTGTTTGATAGTTTTTGATTAAGAGTTCGAATTAACACTTTCTTAAACTGTCGACTCTGTAAGCTATACTCTCTTTTTGATAATTCAGAAACAACAATTTCACTTTGATATTGAATCGACTCAAATAAAGCAGTTACCGATTCTTTGGTTTGGTTCATTTTGTGCTAATACGACCAGTCGCTTTATTAACGACATTTCTTAAACCGCCTACTGTATTCTTACCAAACCCAACTACAGAACCAACGGCTTTGTTACCAGCCTTAAATCCAGAATCAACCGTATTCGAAATTGTCTTGACTGTTTCAATGGTAGGATCTAAATCAGCTAGCTTATGATTAACGTCATTTAGTGCAATATTCACTAAATCAACGGAAGAATTAACTTTATCCACCGTAGTATTTAGTTCTTTAAACATTTTCATTAAATAAAATAATACACCAGCTAAAACGATTAGAACTAACACAATCGCAAATGGCATCACTTGTTGAAAAAATATTTTAAATTGTTCCATAAATTCCTCCTATGTGATAATTATAGTCGGATATGAAAATATTTTCAAGCGTTTTGAGAGCGTTAACATCACAAAAAAACCTTCATTAAATGTCTTTGAAGGTCTCTTTAAGTAAATCTTTAAACTTATAAATATCTTTCGGTGAAACAAACAGATAAACCCCATCTCCTTCTAAGGATAATTGGTAGGCTCCCGCTTCATTATTTTCAAGAATTGGAATTTGATCAATCTGTTGACCAATAAATTGTTGGATTGAATAATCAGGATTTTCTTTATAAGCCGATTCAGGAAAATCTAAGACATAAGCTTTATCCGCTTTCAATAAAGCATCTTTAAACTGTTGTTCAAAATATTGAATTCGAGAAATACGATCTGGCTTATAGACCACAACAATTTTTCGCTCAGGAAAACGTTGTCTGGCAGCATCGATCGTTACCGATATTTCAGTAGGATGATGGGCATAATCATCAATATAAACATGCTTTTGGAATTCTTCAACAACAAAGCGACGATTTACCCCTTTAAAATCATTAATATGAGCCACAATTGTTTCTTTATCAAAACCTAACATAATCGCAATCCCAATGGTTGATAACAAGTTATTGATATTATGTTGACCAATAATATCAACATCATAACGACCCCATTTCTCATTTTTATAGACTAAGTCAAAATGAGTTTTACTAGCCTCAACTTCAATATTTTGAGCCACTAAATCATTATCAGGTTTTGTCCCATAGTAGATAACTTCTTTGTCATGGGTTTGTAATTGTCGAATTTGTTGATCATCACCAAATAAAACTAAACCTTTTTTAACTTGATTAACAAAGGTTTGAAATGAATCAAAGTATTGTTGTTCACTCTTAAAATAATCGACATGATCTAAGTCTATGCTTGTAATGATCGCGTAGTCTGGATGATAGAAATGAAAATGATCTTTATATTCACACGATTCAACAACAAAATAATCAGACTCTCTAAACAATTGACCATTGCCATCACCAATTAAATATCCCGTTTGACTTTGAGCATTAAGTAAAGTTTGAAGCATTCCAGTCGTGGTCGTTTTCCCATGTGAGCCAGCCACTGAAATGGATGTATGTTCATCAATTAATTTAGCTAGATAATCATAGTAGTACCAATAATTTATATCAGGATTCTCTAAGACAGCCTTCACTTCAGGATGAGTCTTTTCAAAGGAAGCACCAATAATCACATCACGATCGCCTTTGATGTTATTAGCAGAAAAAGGAAGAAGTGGTATTCCACGTTCTTCAAGTTTCTTTTGAGTAAATAAATATTGTGGGACATCACTTCCCGTGACATCCATGCCTAAATCATCACAGATTAAGGCTAAGGCAGACATACCGCTACCTTTAATTCCTATAAAGTGAATCTTATTCATTGTTTGAATCATCAATAATTTGATTCTCACGACTTTGGAATTCTTGTTTGTCAACTTTGAGATCAAAAAGAGTAAACTCTAGTTCATCCGATGACTGCATATTTAACATCTCTTCTAAAGTCATATTAACTGCTACTGATTTACGCTTACGTTGGCCAGATTTTGTTTTAGTGGTCACAATTTCTTGTTCGCCCGTCAAGACACCATACATTGGCGAAATGATTTTATCATCTTGAGTTTTTGCTTCAGGACGAGTCAATGTTTCAATTTGTTGACTACGATTATTTTCCTGTTCACTCACACCAAACATCGGACTAATGACTGCTCTAGGTTTATAATATTGTGGATTTTTAGCTGCCACACGAGGTTTAGGTTTAACCCGAGTTACCTGAGGTTTTTCTTTAACTTCTTCTTTTTTGACTTCAGGCTTAACTTCAGGTTTTGGTTGTTCAACCACTTCCTTAGGTTCAACTACTTCTCCTTCAACATCAATTCGTCTAAAATGAATATCAGATAATGGTTCATTTTCATCAACACTTTCAACAGTTTCTACTGGTTTAGAAATTGGTTGAGTCTTAATCAAATTCTTGTTGTTTTCTAAAGAGTCGTTGGTATAAAGAAAATCATCCTCCTCTTGAGGTTCTAGTTCAACTGATTCATCAAAAATAAGCTTTTTTAATTTTTCAAACATAGACACATTCCTTTTCTCATTTAATTAGTTGTATCATATCATAAAACTCTCTAATTAGTAGGTTTATCAATTCTTAAATCATGACTAAATTGCCAGACACTCCGATAGATTGGTTGACCCTTGGCCATAAAGCGTTGTTCATATTCTGTTGTAGCATCAAATTCATTTTCTTCTCGTCTAAAATTAACACTAAAATCAAGGCAAATTGCCCCAAATTGAGATAAAGAAATGGTTGAGTATTCAAAGAATTGTTGGTTATCAGTCTTAAGTTGTATCTGACCCTCTTTAGTTAATAAAGTTTGATACATCTCTAAATAACTTGGATAAGTTAATCTTCGTTTAACATGGGCTTTTTTTGGCCACGGATCAGAAAAGTTTAAATGGATAACATCAATTTCATCATTTTCAAACCAATCATTAATATCTTGAGCATGATTAATGATGACACAAACATTATCTAGTGGATTTTGACTTAATTCTCTAAGTATATAGGCACCAATTAATGGCATCCTCTCAACACCAACAAAGAGTTTATTCGGATATTTCTTAGCCATTTCAATAACATATTGACCTTTCCCTGAACCGATTTCAACATGTAAAGCATCAAAGTTTTGTTTCCATTTACCCTTAAGCTCACTTGGTTCTTTGATATAAAAATCAAAGTCTTGTTCTAAGATTTGAGTTTGCCAGTCCCTTCTTCGATGACGCATTAAATCACTTCCTGAGCTAAATCCACTAAAGTTTCACAGTAGATAGCACATGCTTTGACTAAAGCATCAACTGAGATTGCCTCATTAATTTCATGGGGTCCACCCACCCAATCAGGTTTCACTTCAGTTGGAAAATCAGCTCCAAAGGCAACATGGTTATCTAAGGTGCGAGCATAGGTACCACCACCCATTGTTGCAGCCACTGAATCCATATCCTTTGTAATCTTTTGATAAGCATTCATACATGCTTTAACTAAGTCACCATTTGGATTGTTATAAAGAGGCTGTGAATCCGAAATATTCTCTAATGTCGCCCCTTCAAACGCTTTTTTAAACTGTGATAAAATAAATTGAGCATTACTCTCTTTTGGATAACGAACATCCATACTTAAACGTATTCCATTCTCATCAATAGAAATAACCCCTAAATTCAGGGTTAAGGGACCCATGCTTTGGGATTCATTTTGAATCTTTAAGCCTTGACCAAAATGATTTCTAAGTACATTAACAATGCTTAACAGTGTTTCATCCTCTAAAGCAGCACCTAAAAAACTTAGTAAACCAATCCCCGCATTATGACCATATTGAGGTAACGATGCGTGAAATGCTTTTCCTGAGACAGTATAGACATCATCAACATGATGGCCACTAAAGCCACTACTTAATAGAAATTGTTTAAATAGGTTTGAGTCTATTGGCTTATTAAGAGTTGCGCTTGCACTATCCATAACGATATTACTGCGTGTACCACCCTTCATACTAAGGATATCGGTTGTGTTTTCTAAAACAACATCAAATTGTAGAATCCCTTTTTCAGCATAAATGACTGGAAAATCAGCATCAGGCACAATTCCTTTAATCGGGAGTTGATTCGAATGTTCTTTAAAGTAAGTCATACAGCGCATACCGGTTTCTTCATCGCATCCAACAATCAAATCCAGTCGATGTTTAAATTTATAACCACAATCTTTTAATATCTTTAGTGCATAATAAGCCGCAATGGTAGGTCCTTTATCATCCGATGATCCTCGACCTACAATGTATCCTTCTTTAATAATTGGATCATAGGGATCATTAAACCAGCCGCCTTGAGCTGGTACGACATCCAGGTGCCCTAAGATACCGATGCTTTGTGCTTGATCACCCAAACTTAAGACACCTGCATAACCATCATAATCTTTAATTTTAAAGCCCTCTTGTTGTCCCTTGTTTAACATCCAATCAAGTGCTTTTCTGACATTCTCTCCAAATGGCGCATTGTTTGTGATGGTTGTTTCATCTAAGGTTGATTCAATTTTGATTAATTCGATTAAGTCATTAATCATATCTTGTTCATGCTTTTTAGCTAATTGTAAAAAATCCATACTTCTCCTTTAAAAAGTGATGTGTTTCCACATCACTTAGTTGTTATTTTTGACGTGCTTTTACTTCTCGAGCAGGTCTTGTTTTACGAACTGGTTTAGGTTCTTCCTTAAAGTCAGCTGGTTTCTCTAATAGATCTCTACGAGAAACATTCACTCGACCACGATCATCAATCTCTGTGACTTTAACTTCAACAACATCGCCCATCTTTAAGACATCGGATGGCTTTTCAACACGCTCCCAAGCAATTTTAGAAACATGCAATAATCCATCAGTACCAGGGAATAATTCAATGAAGGCACCAAAGTTTTCTAAACGAACAACTTTACCTTGATAAATCTCCCCTACTTTCGCTTCTCTCACAATGTTTTCAATCATTGATTTCGCTTTTTCAATTGGTTCTCTATCTTGGTGATAAATAACCACTAAACCATCATCATTAATATCAATCTTAACATTGTCTGATTTTTCGATGATATCATTAATGACCTTACCACCTGTACCAATCACTTCACGAATCTTATCTGGATCGATATTTAATTGAGCAATCTTAGGAGCATAACGACCAACATCACTACGTGGTTCTGAAATAGTAGCCATCATATTAGCCATAATTTCTTCACGACCTTTTTTGGCTTGTGATAAGGCTTCTTCTAAGATTTCTCTTGATAATCCTTCAATCTTAATATCCATTTGAAGCGCTGTAATTCCATTTGGTGTACCAGCTACTTTAAAGTCCATATCGCCAAAGTGATCTTCCATTCCTTGGATATCACTTAAAACGGTATAATGGTCATCAAATTGAACTAACCCCATGGCAATACCACTGACTGGTGCTTTAATTGGAACCCCAGCAGCCATTAATGACATTGTACCAGCACAAATAGATGCTTGTGAAGATGATCCATTCGATTCTAATACTTCCGCCACTACTCTTATTGAGTATGGGAATTCTTCAAATGAAGGAATAACGGCCGATAAGGCACGCTCTCCTAAGGCACCATGTCCAATTTCACGACGTCCAGGAGCTCCCATCCGTCCTGTTTCTCCCACTGAGAATGGTGGGAAGTTATAGTGATGCATAAAGCGTTTTTCTTCAACTTCAGTTAGGTCATCAATTAATTGATTATCTCCTTGTGCACCAAGCGTTGTAACTGAGAGCACTTGAGTTTCTCCACGTGTAAATAGGGCTGAACCATGAACTCTAGGTAATAAATCAATTTGAGAATTTAATGGTCGTATCTCATCAATTTGACGTCCATCAGGACGAATCTTATCGACTGAAATTAAACGTCTAACTTCATTTGCTACAATTTCATCACAAACTTCTTTGGCTTGTTTCATGGCTTTTTCTTTTTCTTTCTCAGTATCATAGTCTAATTCTGAGAAGTATTCGACGGCTTCTTCTGTAATTTCATCGATTTTACCATAACGTTTTAGTTTCTCATGAATCTTTACTGCTTCACGTAGTGGTTGTTCAAAACGTTCAGAAATAATATCTTTAATCTTTTGATCAATCTCATATAAATGGACTTCCATCTTGTCTTTACCAACAGCTTGTGCAATCTCAATTTGGAAATCACATAATTTCTTAATTGCTTCATGACCAAACATCATCGCTTCTAACATTAGTTCTTCAGAAACCTCATTGGCTCCAGCTTCAACCATGTTAATTGCATCTTTTGTTCCAGCAACAGTTAATTGAATGCTAGAATTCTTCATTTGTTCAGTATTAGGATTTAAGATAAATTGTCCATCCACATACCCAACATTAACACCCGCAATTGGACCTTCAAAAGGAATATTGGATACACATAACGATAAGCTTGCACCTAGCATACCCGCAATTTCTGCTGGATAATCTTGGTCAACGGATAAGACGGTATTAACAACTTGTACTTCATTTCTAAAACCTTCTGCGAATAATGGACGAATAGTTCTGTCGATTAAACGAGAAGTTAATGTGGCATGTTCACTTGGTCTTCCTTCACGGCGTAAGAAACCTCCAGGAATTTTACCAACTGAGTATAGTTTTTCTTCGAATAAAACAGTTAATGGAAAGAAATCAATATCTTTCGCTGTTTTAGATGCTGTCGCTGTAGATAATACAACGGTGTCCTGATAACGGACGACAACAGACCCCCCGGCCTGTTTTGCGATTTCACCAGTTTCAACAGTAATTGTTGAGTTATTGAAATCGAGCTCAAACACTTGTTTTGTCATTTTGTCTCCTTATTATTCTTTATTATCATATCACATTCAAATAGAAAAAAAGCACCAAATGGTGCTCACTTTTACTTTCTTAATCCTAAACGTGTTACTAATTCACGGTAACGGTTAACATCTTTTTTCATTAAGTAATTTAATAAACGACGACGACGTCCAACCATTTTATGTAGCCCTCGAAGTGAATGATAATCTTTTTTATGTTCATTCATATGAGCTGTCAAACGTTTAATGCTTTCAGTTAAGACCGCAATTTGTACTTCTGGAGAACCTGTATCTCCTTCATGAATCGCATAATCTTTAATGATAGCATCTTTTTCTTTTTGTAATAACATCTTTTTCTCCTCTCTTTAGATAGACCTTCTAATCCATGTCAGAAGTTGAGGATCAACTAACTTAGATTAAAAGCTTCATTAATATATCATAACTTGACACAAATGTAAACTTCATTGATAATTTAGAAAAGAAGAGGTAGAAAATGAAAACCCGTGTTTTGGATTTGACACTATAATCTTTTGGAGAGTATTGAACTCAATAAGAATAGAAGCCTTTAAATTGGGGCTTTTTTTATTGTCAAAAATAATTAAAAAAAGTTTTATTTAGATTGTATGTATAGTGTTA